>NZ_CAIPNF010000290.1 GCF_903866365.1 uncultured Thiocystis sp. | reverse complement strand
CGTCACCTTGCACCAGCCCATGCCGACGGTTTCGTTGCCACCGAGTTGCAGATAGGGGCGCTGGAAGAGTTCATCGGCGAGATGCGCCAGTACTTCGGCAGCCGTCTTGTTCGAGTCTTTCGCCCGCGCCGCCTGTGCCTGGAGCGCGACATAGAGCAGGGTGTCGGGCGGCAGGCTTTCCTCGTACCAGAGCGCACCGGGTTTGACCGTCTTGGTCTTGTTTTCGATGCAGACATGGGCGTTGACCGGCGTGGCGAACTGCGCCAGATGACTGAAACGGTCGTCATGCACCAGCGCCAACTGGGTTTGCAGCACCTGTACGGCATCGTCGCGACCCATCAACCGCGCCAGCGCGGACATGATGGCGGTGAAGTCGGCAGTGTCTGCGGCGAAACGAAACTCCTCCAAATAGAGCGTATTGGTCTTGCCGGGCGCGGGTAGCAGCGCGGTGTTGTCGTCCGGTAGCTTGGGAATCTGGTCGATGGCAAAGGTCACCAGTCCCAGCCGCTTGGCATCGGCGGCGAACCGTTTGAGCAGCGCCGGGCAAGTGACCCATTTGAAGTGACTGGTCAGCGAGCGTACCGGCAACAGCAGCAGGCGCGCGTCGCTGACCAGCAGTGCCCCGGCATGATCGGAGGCGTTATTGGTGTCGGGGCCGAAGACGGCGGTTGACCAGGGTGCGTCCAACTCGTCGGCACGGGCGCGGAGCGCGCCCTTGACCGCCGAGCCGAAGACCACCGGCCAGTGCGTGTGCGACTCGCGCTGAATGGGCAAATCGATCACACCGGCATTCTGTCCGGCTCCCGCGTGGATGGAGGTTTCGGCCAGCAGGCCGAGCAGTGCGGTACTGTGCATATCCTTACTTCGCTCCTGAAAAATCACTGAATCGCGTCTGTTCTCCCCTCACCCCAACCCCTCTCCCCGCTGGGGAGAGGGGCTTTTTCTCCCTTCTCCCCTGGGGGAGAAGGGGCGAAGATGAGGGGGGATTACTGCCAAGTCCCAATCGCCAGCTCGCCCCGACCCAGCGCGGTGTCATGGCCGATACATTGACCGTGCAGCGCGCGGGCGGCGGCCTGGGCCTCGCCCGCGACGGTGCAGAAATACACGCTGCCAGCGGGAACCAGACTTTTGACCGGACGCGGCTGCTGTTTCAGTAAATCCCAACCGCCTTCGCGCGCGGCCTTGCCGATCACGGCGCATTCGATGGTCAGCGTCACGTCGTTGATTGTGCCGCGCCAGATGCGCACGCCATCGCGTTGCTCGGCGCCAAAACCGGGCGGGAACCAGTCACGCCCGAAATCGGCGTGCGTCAGCAGCATCAGCAGCAGCCGGTTGTCTTTTGGCTCGGGCGGGAGGAACGGTACGGGTGGTGTGCCGATGCGCGCCGCGCTGGCGCGACCTTCGCCACCGAAACGGATCACGCCGGGCGCGGGTCGCCAGGCGGGCGGCAACCCCTGAACGCCAACGCCGATGGCCAGTCCGGCGCGGGGGCGCAGATGGCGCGTTTGATAGAGCAGGCCATCGATGCCGGTGCGCTGGCGGTTGTTGCGGGCGATGCCCAGGCGCGGTTCCTCGGCGTACAGGTCCGCCGCCTTGATGACCGCCGTTGGCGGTTGGCCGCTGAGAACGCGTTGCAGGTTTTCGCCCGTCAGCCAGCCGTGTTCCAGCGGTTTGGCGCCGGGGAGCGGTTCGGTCAGGCAGGGGAGTTTCACTGGCAGGATTCGCGTTTCCTGATCTTCTCGCCCCTCACCCCAACCCCTCTCCCCGCTGGGGAGAGGGGCTTTTTCTCCCTTCTCCCCTGGAGGAGAAGGGTCGGGGATGAGGGGATGCGGTGCGCCAAGATCGCACAGCACCGGCTCTTTGCCGGGCGTGAGAAAGCGGTAAGCATCGTCTTTTTTCAGCAGATGCAGCGGAACGGGATAAAGACGTGCGTCGTTCCACAGCGGATAGGGTCCGGTCAGGCACAGCGCGCCGAGAGCGTCGCCGCTGCCGATGATCTGCTTGAGATCGGCGTATTCGCCCGCATCCGCGAACCGCGCCCAATCGACGCCCTGTTGCTCACCGATCAGGGTCCGCAACGCCCCGGCAACGGTGCGCGCCGGGGGCGGAAACAGGCTGCTCAAGGCATTGCTGCCGCTGGTATCGAAACCGCGCGCTTCGCGGAAAAACCAGGTGTCGAGCGGATCGAACCGCCAGTGTTGGATGACGTCGCTCATCGGGTTTCGGCTCCTTTTTGGGCGAGAAAACGCACCAGTAGCGCGCCATCGGGTTCCAGGCGCGGCTGTCGATAAAACGCCGCCGTATCTCCCCCCTCGGGGAGAGGGGCGGGGTGAGGGGGACGCCGGTACGCCTGGCCGCATCGGTCGCCGTGTACCGCTTGACCGGATAGCACTGCGCGAGCAGCGGCGCGATCAGTTGCTCGGCCTCGGCGATCTTCAACTTGTCATTGTCACGCCGCCCGTCGTTGACGCCGGAGGCGAGATAATCGACCGCCAGCAATGACCGGGCATCCTGCTCGTCGAAAAGAGCACTGGATTGATCGCCCGATGGATTGAGAAACGCGAACCGCTCGCGGATCTTGTAGAAAAATTTGTTGCTGAAAGCGGCCCGGTTTTCCGTATCGGTCGTGCCTTTTGACTGCGCCGCAAACTCATCGGCAAGCCGTTGGATTTCCAACTGATTCGGATCGATTGCGCTGACCGCGCAGGCCCAGGGTCGCGCCCATTGCAGCGCCTCGCCGCTGGCCTTGACCACGCGCACCGCCAGCGCATCGCGTCCGGTTGCGTCCTTGGCGACCTCATCGAGCAAATGATGCGCATCGCGGAGCATCCGGGTGAGCGGAATCTTGACGTGGGCGAAGATCACGGCGGCGGAGATCGTCGAGCCGCCATCCTGACCGAACGCCTGTTTGAACGCGGCAAGATAGCTGACGCGAATCGCCGTCGCGCAGCCTAACGCATCCTCCAGCGGCAACAGTGCCAGGACGTCGTCGCCACCGGCGTAGATCAGAAAGCCGCTGTGGTCGTCGACGATATCGGGCACGGCGGCAGTGAAGGTATTAAGCGCTTCGGAGATTTTCGGCGGGGCATCCGGATCGGATTGCAGCAGCTGCCCGAGGCTGTCGCCGTCCATCATCAGAATGGCGTAGAAGGGCGCGGGCGAGGTCTGCTTGTCGAGCGCCTTGAGTGCCTGCCCGACCGCCTTGACGCGCTCGCGGTCCGGGCAGAGTTTGCGGTTGTCGAGGACGTGCGCGAAGAGGGCGCTGGAGTGCAGACGCTTGAGCGACTCCTGACCGGTGTCGTGAACGCAGCGCAGCTTGCCCAGGCCACCGTCGGATGTTCCAAGGAGCGGTGACACCTCAAGCAGCGACTCGACGGCAGCCGACAAGGATTTCAGTGCATCATGATTGGTATGGTTCAGCTGCTCCACCCAATGCGCTGCCGCCAGGTCGAGCGTCGAGGGCATCTGACCATCGACCCGCCAGCCGTGCAGTGTCCAACCGCCGGGCATCGAGACCCGCAGATCGGCAAAGCCCTTCACGAACCGGCGCTTGATGAAGGCGATGGCGCAGAGTGCTTCATCGGGGTCGAAATCGCGATTGAATTCCTTGCGTAAAGGCTCCCAGAACGCATTGCGTCGTTCATCCTTGGGATGCGCCGCACCGGAGAGTTCCTGCCAACCGGCCATCATCGAGCATTTGACGCCCGCCTCGTCCGGCGGCAGCTGGGTGCGCCAGTTCTTCCGTCGATCCAGCAGGGCATTGTCGTCGCCGAGCGCCCAGGCGATGTCCCAGAATTGCTCGCACTGACGTTCCCAGATCGCCCGTGCTTGCGCCGGGTCTGGGACATGGGGTTGCAGGTCGCGCTGCCAGACCGCTTCGGCCAGCACCGACCACGCACAGCGTACCGCTTGCTCGACGTTCAGCGGATCGAAATCGCTTGGCACCCTGGCTTGAATCGCTTTAAAACGGTTGGGAATGCAGCCTTGGCGCGGTGCTTCGCCCTGACCTTTCCCGGTCAGCCAGTCGAGATAGCCATCCTCGGGCTTCGGAAACTTGATCTCCCCGCCCTGTGTCTTGACCGCCTGCATCGCCGCGCCCGCCAGCCACGACAGCAGAAAGGAACCGGCCCAGAAATCGCGGGTGCGCCGCGCTTGGGCGACAAACCCCTGCACGGGGCCGAGGGTGAAATGAAAGGTGGTTTGGTCGGTCATGGGCGGGACTCCGTTGCTGGCACGAACCGCGCCACGTCACGATTGAAAGCCGTCAAGTCAGACGCTTGATAACGGGGATCGTGGTGGAAATGCGCCGGTAAATAGAGCACGGCGGCGGCGAATTGGCCGTTGCGCAGGGCATGAACGTGAAACAGCAGAGGACTGGCACGGCGGCTGTCTTGATCGATTCCTTGCAGGGGCAGGCCAAACGGAATCTTGTCCGCGCCGCGCAAGGTACTGGCTTGACCGCGATGCGTTTGATAGATCAATCCGGCTTGGCTGTGTACCCGCCGCGCGTCAGTGTCGGTGGCCAGAATGCTGAAGCGAACATGTTCGCTGAAGGCGGTGTAAGGCGGAAAATCGGCAATGTTCACCGTTTCGCGCATCAGGTTGCGTACTCCCACCTCAAACCCGGCTTGATCTAAAGTCATGTCCTGCGCGTTGAGCTGGCGCAGCGTGATCGAACCGAATCCGCGCCGCGCCCGGCTGCCCAACCCGCCAAACAGACTCCAGACATGCAGCGTCTTCTTGATCGCGTCGATGTCGGCTTGATCCGTTTTCGGTTTGAAACGCAGTTCCAAATCGAATTCGACACCTTCACGAATGCCCTGGCGATGGGGTGCCTGAGTCGTCGCCATCAGGCCATAACCGAGATAGCCGCTACCGGTGTTGTTTTGTGGCCACTGCATTTCAGTCGCCAGTTTGGGTTGGCGGCTGACGCGCAGCATGAAAAGACTCTGCCCGGTGTTTTCACCGTTGGCGGCACTGCCAAATAAACGCGCTTCCTGACGATGCAACAACCGGAGCGCGGCTGACTCGTCGCCGCCGGCTTCCCGTAAAAAGTGCCCCCAATGCAACGCCCGCCACCAGAACCGCAAAGCGCCCTTGACGGATGGCGGGCGGATACCGTCCTCGGGGGTTTGATTGGCGCCGCCGAGGAACATTGGGGTGACGATCTGGTAGGTGGCTTCAAGCATTTCAGGCATCGCGCGTCACTCCTGCCGACATGATGGATCGTGGTCTTTCCGGACCAATGGGTGGTTATTCACGAGTTGTGAAGGATTGCGTTAGCTGATCCAGCGCACGCCGCAGTTCAAGCGGCAATTGCTCGGGGCTGACGACAATCTGACGCACCTTTTCCAGCGCCGCCGGGTTCCCGTGCGCAAGCGCGTTGCGCACATTTTTTAGCGTCCAATAGGCGTCGCAAACGGCTCGCGAGTGTTCGCCCGCCTTGATTTCCGCCTCGTAGGCTTCCGCTGCCGGTTTGCGATCTTCTTGATGATCGTGCCAGCCTGATTTGCGCCGCTCGCACTCGCGCGTCACCACTGCCTCAAAGCCCAGGATGGCGGCGCGGACATAATCGCGTTGTTCCAGATAAAACTCGGCCAGACGGCGTTGATGTTCGGACAGGGTGCCGCCGCGCACCCAAGCGAGCCGTTGACGCAGTGCGTCCTGAAACAATCCCGAGACCCCGGCAAGCGGGCGATCGAGCGCGGGCAAAAAGGTCTGGATACGCCGTCTGGCATCGCTCAGATTCAATGTCCGCTCGAAAAACGCCGCGTCACGCAAACAGCCGACCTTATCCGCCGCCACGCCGTCCGCTTCCAGCAGGGGGGCAAACAGACTGTAATCGCCGTTCTGATCGAAGCGCCCGAGGGCATCGATCCAGTGCGCGATCGCGAGCAATCCGTCGAGTTGGATCACCGGCGTCTGATCGTTCTCGGTCATCTCGTGCGCGCCGTAGTAAACGCTCGCGATGTTCAGGCCACGCACTCGCTCCAGAAACAGCGCCGACAGCAAACCGACCGCGGCCAGATGACGAAAGCCGTGGGTCAGATCGAGCGCAACCCGACCCGCGGGCACGGCGGCAGCGATGACATCGAGAATCCGCGCCTGACCGTCGGCGTCGCGGCCATAGTCGATCAGCCGCAGGACACAGGGCAGACCGAGCGCGCGTTCCACCAGGGGCACGACTTCGGCGAGCAACGCATCGTCCACGCGATTCTCCGTCGCCGCTTCGATCAGCCGCAGACGCAACTCCTCATCCTCGCCCGCAACGGCCAACTGTTCGATCAGCACATCCCACATGCTGCCCGCCGTGCCGAGCAAGACCAGACGCTCGGGGCGAATCACCTCGCGCAGCGCCAATCCGAAGAAGGGCGTGGTGTGTGTCGAGCCATCGGCAAAGCGGTAATGCGCCGTTCGATAACCGGTTTTGGGGTCTTGGCGGGCGCGTCCCAAAAAACTCACCAGCGTGGTTAAAACCTTGCTCATCGACGATTCTCCATCCTGTCAAAACGGTTGCGTCATCTTCTCGGATGCGCGTTTGTCTGCTGGCATGCGCCTCGTTTTACGGGGATGCCGCCACGGCGCCATACCGGATCGCCTCGGGTGCCAGCGCCAGCGCATAGCCGGCCCCATCGCTTTCCTGCAACACCAGATACGGCCGTGCCGCCAGTGCGCCGAGTTTCTCCTTCAGGGTCCGGTTGAGCTTGGAGTTCTTGGCGTTGAAGTAGTCCGGCGTGATCCGGTGACGAATCGCCTGCATGGTCTTGCCGTGTTCGTCGAGCAGGGCATCGATGCGTTTCAGTTCGGCCATGAAAGGCTCGCGATACGCCACACCGCGTTGCTCGGGATCTTCTTCCGGGATGGGGATCCCCGGCAGGGGCTCCAGCCCGGCCTTGGCCCGTCGCGCGAACCAGGAGAGAAACGCCAGTTCGGTGGGCGGCAGGCGAATCGTGGTACCGCCGGCGCGGATGCGTTTGGCCTTGAGGTCGATGATCAACTCGCGTTCGGCGAGCGCCTCTTGAACCGCGTTGACGCAATCGGTAAAGCGCGCCTGACCCTCGACCAGCGGGCGATGCTGCGCGGCGCGCAGTCGCACGAAAGGAATCCACGCCAGATCGACCTGGGCCGTTTGGCAGTCGTAGGCGATCTCCTTGTCGCCTTGCTTGACGTGGATTGGGCGCTCGCCGAGCGAGGGATAGTAAAACTCGCGATGACTCTCGAAAGGCGCGGACACCAGCACATGCGAGAGGCGATCCTGCGCGCGACCGAACAGCGACAGGGCATAGCCGACGAAATAGCCCATGCTCTTGCGCCCTCCCGCGATGGAGACATGCAGCGCGCAGTGCATATCGTCGGTAAAGCCGCGCACCAGATCGGTAATGAGATCGGCGGCGCAAACGTTGTCATCGGGCGAGCGAATGTCTTCCAGCGGGCGTCCGTCGCGACCGGAAATGACATGGATGTGTTCAGGCGGAAAGTCGATGGCGGGCAGGGCGTAGTCGCGTCGTAAGCGTTCGACCCAGCCGATGGCCGGCGAGAGGAGATTCAGGCGCGCGTGCTCGGCCCCCTGCACCGTGGTGATGAGATGGACCTCCGTCGGAACCAGACGGCGATCCTGTTTCCAGAGGGCGTAGAGGGTTTCGGTCACAACCTGGGGGGACAGACCGGTGACGACCAGCAACACCCGACGCGGATAGATTGCTGGTCCGTGGGTCGGGGCTTCCTCGCGGGTTGGATTCGTCGCGTTCATGGCACTCGTCTCCCTTGGTACCGTTAGAGGATCTTAAAACGCGACGCGGCATCCCTGCCTCCCTGGCCTCGGATCGAGCCCCGGCGCGTGGCGGTATCCTGCCGCAAGACGCACCAGGATGCCGGTTTCGCAAGCTTGCGTGCTCGCGTCCTGTCCCGGTCCCGCTAAAGGCATTGGCGCCGCCCATTGACGAGCCGATCCGCGATGCCGTTGTGGGCAAACCGGAACTGTCGCTGGGGGCATCGAAGGGCGCGTGGATGCTCGGGTCGATGGTGACGGTCACGTCCGACGCTCCACGGATGCTGGCTGACTGATCGTCATCTTTTTGCGCCCGCACCAGTCCCGAATCATCACCTCCAGCATATTCGCCAGACTGCGATGCTCCTGCTCGGCGGCCTGGCGCAAGGCGTCCTTGATTTCTGGCTTGATGCGAAACGTCACGGTAGTGATCTTGGGGACGGTCATGCAGACGGTTTTCCTGATTGGCGATACTGCACGGAGACTGTCAATATACCGCACACAGAAAATCGACGCGAGCAGATACACCAGATGAAAAAATTGGCATGGATCAGCGGCGGCGTGTTGCTCGCCGCGCTTGGCTACGTGGCGGCAGGCCCGTATCTCGCCATTGCCGACATCAAGACCGGCATTGCCGAAAAGGATACGGACCGGCTCGCGGCCAAGGTCGATTTCCCG
>NZ_CAIPNF010000289.1 GCF_903866365.1 uncultured Thiocystis sp. | reverse complement strand
TGCTCGACGTCGTCCTTGTCGAACTGGGTGACCAGATTCGCCCCGCCCGGCTCGCAGTAGAGCGGCGCGAAGTCGGTCAGCTTGGTGGGCGCAATGACGACGCCGCCGGCATGCTTGCCGGCGTTGCGGGCCAACCCCTCCAGTTTGCGGGCCATGTCGATGAGCGCGCGTACCTCCTCGTCGTCCTGGTAGGCGAGCTTGAGGTCGTCGCTCTCGGCGAGCGCCTTCCCGAGGGTCATGCCCAGCTCGAAGGGCACCATTTTGGCGACCCGGTCGACGAAGCCATAAGGATGCCCCATCACCCGCCCGACATCGCGCACCACCGCCTTGGCCGCCATGGTGCCGAAGGTGATGATCTGCGAGACCGCCTCGCGACCGTATTTGTCGGCCACATAGTCGATGACCCGGTCGCGGCCTTCCATGCAGAAGTCCACGTCGAAGTCGGGCATGGACACCCGCTCGGGGTTCAGGAAGCGCTCGAACAGCAGATCATGCTCGATCGGGTCCAGATCGGTGATCTTGAGCGCGTAGGCGACCAGCGAGCCCGCGCCCGAACCGCGCCCCGGTCCAACCGGGATACCGTTGTCCTTGGCCCACTGGATAAAGTCGGCGACGATCAGGAAATAGCCGGGAAAGCCCATCTGGACGATGACATCGAGTTCCAGCGCGAGACGTTCGTCATAGGCGCGGCGCTGCTCGGCGACATCGGGAGCGGCGCGGTCGAGGATGCGCTCCAGACGCCAGTCGAGCCCCTGGCGGGATTGTTCGGTAAAAAAGGCATCGATCGTCATCCCAGCCGGCACCGGAAAGGCGGGCAGATAATTCTTGCCCAGCGTCAGTTCCAGATTGCAGCGCTTGGCGATCTCGACCGAGTTTTCCAGCGCCTCCGGCAGATCGGCGAAGAGTTCGGCCATCTCCGCCGGAGTGCGCAGAAACTGTTCGTCGCTGTAGAGGCGAGGACGGCGCGGGTCGCCCAGGGTACGCCCCTCGTGGATGCAGACCCGCGCCTCGTGGGCCTCGAAGTCGGACGCGGCAAGGAAACGCACATCGTTGGTCGCGACCACCGGCACCCCGCAGCGGATCGCCAAATCGACGCTCAATTCGATCAGCTCGGCCTCCGACTCGCGACCGGTGCGGATCAGTTCCAGATAGTAGCGGTCGCCGAAGGCGGTCAGCCAGCGGTCGAGCAGACGCTCGGCCACCTCGGGCCGCCCGTTGAGCAGGGCGCGGGCGACATCGCCCTGGGGACCGCCCGAGAGCGCAATCAGCCCCTCGGCGGCGGATTCGATCCAGTCGGGCTCGACCTGGGGCAGCCCCAGATGCTGACCCTCCACATAGGCGCGCGAGATGAGCCGGGTCAGATTGCCGTAGCCCCGGTTATCCTGAACCAGCAGCACCAGCCGATGGGGTTTGTTCGCATCCTCCGGATTGCGCACCCAGAGATCGGCCCCGGCGATCGGCTTGAGACCGGCCCCGACCGCCGCCTTGTAGAACCGCACCAGCGAGAAGAGATTGACCTGATCGGTGACGGCCACCGCCGGCATCCCGGCCGTCGCCACGGCCTTGACCAGCGGCTTGATCCGCACCAGGCCGTCGACCAGCGAATATTCGGAGTGAAGATGCAAATGGACGAAACGGGGATCCACGGAGGCGCTGTATCCTGATCGGGCGGTGGCGAGCGGGGCTCGGGGGATGCTAGTCTACCCCCATCCGGAGGGCGCTCGCAGAGTCGGAAAAATCCATTGCGGCTAGGGCGTGTCATCAATTGTATTCGTGTGGGACGATCGCCGCCCCGCCACTGTCCCAAGGCACGGATCGATGCGCTCAACGCCGATGTCGAGCGGCATCGCCGTAGGGGCGAATTCATTCGCCCCTGCATCCTCTGCACCGCACAACCGACGGGGCGAATAAATTCGCCCCTACAGGCTACAGGCTTGCATCCTGCTCAAACCCTAGCGTGGACGCTGAAGTGCGCGCACCTGATCCAGCAGCGCGGGAGCGTCCCATTCCTGCTCGCCGGTCGCGCTGAACGCCAGCCGGCCCTCGGCGTCGATCACAAAGGTCGTCGGCAGGCCGATGACCGGATAGCGTTGGGCGATGACGCTATCCCGATCCATGGGGAGCGGAAAGCTGACCGGGGTGTCGGCGAGGAATTCCCGCACGGCCTCGACATCGTCGCCCACATTGATCGCGATCACCGCAATGCCCTCGGGGGCGAGGATCTCATGGGCGCGCTGCATGGACGGCATCTCGGCGCGGCAGGGCGGACACCAGGTGGCCCAAAAATTCAGGATGATGGGTTTGCCGAGATACTCCGCGAGCCGATAGGTGCGCCCATCCGGACCTGGCAGGTTGAAATCCGGGGCGGCGGCCTGATCCTCCACCGGCATCAGCCCCACTTCCTCTCCAGCGTCAACGACCGTGCCAAAACAACAGGGAAGTACAAGGAACAGACCTCGGAGCAAAGGTTTCATGCGGCGAATCACTCTCGTGGTGGAAAATCAACAAACACCGCCGTGCGATCATGCTCGAATGATCGACGAGGCGGCGCACGACAGAGGCTTGACGACATCAAGGTGATCATGGACCAACTCAAGAACGAAATGACACCGAGCGTTCGCGGACCCGCCGGTTCCGGCGAGCACCTCGGATGAACCGACTCCAGTCCGTCGCGGAGCGAATCGACTCGCTGCTGTGGGGCCCCCAAACCGCTACCCCGCCGCGTTGGCAAGCGCGTCTCCGCTGGCTGGCGCGCCTTCTCTACGCCCTGGCGCGCGATCTGACGGGGAACCTGTCGCTTCAGTCCATGGGTCTGGTCTATACCACACTCCTCTCGCTGGTGCCCCTGCTGGCGGTCAGTTTCTCCGTGCTCAAGGGGTTTGGCGTCCATAATCAGTTGGAACCCTTCCTGTTGAGCGCCCTGGAACCGCTCGGCGAATCCGGGGTGGAGATCGTCGGGCGAATCATCGGTTTCGTCGATAACATGCAGGTGGGCGTGCTGGGCTCGGTGGGTCTCGCGACCCTGATTTTCACCGTCATCTCGCTGATTCAGAAGATCGAGCAGGTCTTCAACAGTACCTGGCGCGTCACCGAACAGCGGCGTTTCGCGCAACGCTTCGGCCTCTATCTAAGTGTGCTGCTGGTCGGCCCCGTGCTGTTCTTCTCGGCGGTCGGACTCTCCGCCTCCTTGAGCCACCAGCTCGCCGGACAACCGCTGATCGCCAGCCCCGTCATCGCCGCGCTGATCGAGACCTTCGGCCAGTTGGGGCCTTATCTGATGATCTCCCTGACCTTCGCCTTTTTTTACATGGTCATTCCCAGTACCCGGGTCAGTCTGCGCTCGGCCCTGATCGGCGCCCTGGTGGCCGGGCTGTTGTGGGAGGTCGTCGGCGACCTGTTCTCCGCCTTCATGGCCGGATCGACCCGCTTCATGGCGATCTATTCCAGCCTGGCGATCCTGATGCTGCTGATGATCTGGATCCATATCGGCTGGTCGATCCTGCTGATCGGCGCCAGCATCGCCTTCTATCATCAACACCCGGAATACCTGACCACCCGCACCCACGATCTGCGACTGAGCAATCGACAGCGCGAGCGTCTGGCGCTGATGGTCGCGGGCCAGATCGCCCGCCGCCATGCGATCGGAGAACCGGCCTGGACGTGTCATGACCTGTCCAGCGCGCTGGCCGTACCCAGGATCAATACGCAAAATACCCTAACGATGCTGGAACGATCGGGTTTCCTGCTCCGCACCGCCGACGAGGATCCCGGCTATGTGCCGGCGCGCGCGCCCGAGTCGATCAGGATCGCCGATCTCCTCGACGCGACCCGGCGCTTCGAGGAACGCGCGAGCGGCTGTCTGGGCACGGTGTTGGATGACGGCGTCCGGCACATCGAGGAGACTCTCGCGGCAGCGTTTGCTAACGCGCTCGACGACATGACACTCAAGGATCTCGCCGCGACACAATATGTGTCAGAGCATCTTAAGGCGCAACAGAAACCATGCGATTCTGGATGATTGATCCACGCATCCATGAGGCGACGCCCTTGGGCTCGGGGATGGAGTCGCCAAAATCCATCGCCGTAGCCAGCCAGGGTTGATTCGCTTCAAACCGCCGACAGGGACACATCCAAGGCTCAATCCGTCAGGACATAGCGCGCACCGCAATAGGGGCAGACAGCCTCGCCGTGCGGTTCGTCCTCGATCGGCAGATAGACCCGTGGGTGCAGATTCCAGACGGGGGCGTCCGGCGGCGGACAGGACAGGGGGAGATCCTTGCGGCTGACCTGAATGGCCGGTTGCACGGGCGTGCTCGCGGCAGCGGTATGGGGCATGGGTTGGTTCTCCATCATCGCGTGTGTCTCGGCGCGTCCAGGCGGCGGTCAAGGCCGGCTGGACGCGGGTTTCAGACCAGCGTCAGCCATTCCGGATGGCGGTCGCGGCGTCCGTGGACCTGATCGAAATAAAGCGTTTGCAGACGTTCGGTGATGGGACCGCGAGTTCCGGCTCCAATGGCGCGACCGTCCACCTCGCGGATCGGCGTGACCTCGGCGGCGGTGCCGGTGAAGAAGGCTTCGTCGGCGATATAGACCTCGTCGCGGGTGATGCGCTTTTCCACCACCCGCAGACCGAGTTCGTCGCACAGCGTCATGACCGTGCGGCGGGTGATGCCGTCCAGCGCGGAGGTCAGATCCGGCGTGTAGAGGATGCCGTCGCGCACGATGAAGACGTTCTCGCCGCTGCCTTCCATGACGAAGCCGGAGGCATCGAGCAGCAACGCCTCATCGTAGCCATCGCGTAGCGCCTCTTGCAACGCCATCATGGAATTCATGTAGTTGCCGTTGGCCTTGGCGCGACACATGGTGGTGTTCACATGATGACGGGTGAAGGACGAGACCTTGATGCGGATGCCGTTGCGCATGTTGTCCTCGCCCAGATAGGCGCCCCAGGACCAGGCGGCGACCATGCAGTGGACCTGGAGATTGTCCGCGCGCAGGCCCATGCCCTCGGAACCGTAGAAACACATGGGGCGGATGTAACCGGAGTCCAGATGGTTCTCGCGCACCACGTCGCGCTGCGCCCGGTTCAGGGTCGCGCGATCCCAGGGCATCGGCATTCCCAGGATATGCGCGGAATTGAACAGGCGATCGGTGTGATCCGCCAACCGGAAGATCGCCGCGCCTTGCGCGGTCTTATAGGCCCGGACGCCCTCGAAAACGCCCATGCCATAATGCAGGGTATGGGTCAGAACATGGGTCTTGGCTTCGCGCCAGGGCACCATTTCGCCATCCAGCCAGATCAGACCGTCACGGTCCGCCATCGTCGCCATGTTTCCACTCCGCTTCGCTAAATCAGGGGCAAGGGGCAAGGGACAAGGGGCAAGGAAACAGTCCTCGCTTGATCCTCAGCCACAATTGCCTCTTGCCCGTCTGTGAGGACAAGATGCCAGGACATGCAAAGCATCCCTCGCCGAGTTTTCCCCTTGCCCCTTGAACCTTGATGCCCTTGCCCCTTTAGGTGATTTTCTGAAAACAATCGACCCAACAGGACGGCGGTGAATAGACAGGATTCACAGGATGTTTCAAGATTTACAGGATTAACAACAGCTTTTGATAAAATCCTGTCCATCCTGAGAAATCCTGTGAATCCTGTCCATTTTGAAGCCTTTGGCATGGGCATGAACGTTCCCGGAAATCACCTTATTCCTGCATCAACGCACGCCACCACTCCCGCACCCGCTCGCGCTCGGCCTGAAGTCGATCCCAAGGGACGGTCTTTGGTTGCTCCTGGAGCGCGCTGCGATGATAGACCGCGCGCAATGCCTTGTAGGCGTCGGTGAGGTTCTCGGCCGCTTGTCCGGGCAGCAGGCCGAGCCGCGCCAGGGTCTCCAGCAGTCGTATATTATCGGTCCAGTCCGCCAGCGCTGGGTGCGCCGCCGCCCAGCGCAGGACTGCGTATTGAACCATAAACTCGATATCGGCAATACCGCCGGCCCCCTGCTTGAGGTCGAAACGCCCATCGCGCGACTTGTCCAGATTGGTGCGCATCTTCTCGCGCATCGTCCGCACCGCGTCGCGCAGTGTCTCGGGGTCGCGCTCCTGACAGAGAATCGCCCGACGCACCGCGCCGAAACGCTCGGCCAGAACCCGGTCGCCCGCCACCGGCCGGGCACGCACCAGGGCCTGATGCTCCCAGGTCCAGGCATCGCTGTCCTGATAGGCCGCGAAGGAATGAATCGAGCGCGCCAGCATGCCCTTGTTGCCGTCCGGCCGGAGTCGCATGTCGATCTCGTAGAGCGCGCCCGAGGCGGTCCGGGTGGTCATCATGTGAATCATGCGCTGTCCGAGTCGGGCATAGAACTGCTCGTTGCTGATCGACTTCGGACCGTCGGTCATGGCGCTGACCTGTTCGGTGCCGTGAATAAACACCAGATCCAGATCCGAGCCGTACCCCAGTTCGATCCCGCCCAGTTTGCCGTAGCCGAGCACCAGAAATCCGCTGTCCTCGCCCAGAATGGAGGTTGGATGTCCATGCTGGCGGACCAGATGCGCGAACGCCAGCCGCAGCACGCGCGCGACCGCCACCTCCGCGATCTCGGTCAGATAGTCGCTGACCACCATCAGCGGGATGGCCTCGGTCAGATCCGCCGCGGCGACCCGTAGCATGTTGCCCTGGGCGAACTGATGCAGCCGCTCCATCTGCTGCTCCAGATCGTCGGCGTCCAGATGCGACAACAAGGCGTCGAGTTCGGACTCCAGATCCTCGCGGCGCAGCGGGGCATAGAGCCGACGCGGGTCGATCAGCTCGTCGAGCAGCAGCGGATGACGGCTGATCTGGTCGGTGAACCAGGGGCTCATGCCGGACAGCCGGGCGAGTTGAGCCAGGATGTCCGGAGATTCGACCAGCATGGCGAGATAGGCGGTGCGTCGCGCGACCGATTCCAGCACGCGCAATACCCGCTCCAGCGCCAGATCGGGCTGCTCGCTGGCGGCGATCACCCGCAGCACCATCGGCATCAGTTGCGCCAGACGGTCGCGACCCCGACTGCTGAGACCCTTGCGGGCGGTGGTTTCGCGGAACTGCTCGATCCGGACGCGGGCGACCGCGGGATCGGCAAAACCGGCCCGATCCAGGAGTTCCAGGTCATGCACCGCGTCGTGCGTCCCCGTCCAGAGACCGTTCAGGCTGGACTCGCCCGGCTCCTCGTGGCTGTCGGGCGCGGCAAAGACATGATCGAACTGCTCTTGAACCAGGCGGCGATGCGTCTCCAGCACCGACGCAAAAGTCGGCCAGTCGGCAAATCCCATGGAACGCGCCAGACGCCATTGACCGGCGGCGTCCTCCGGCAGCTTGTGGGTCTGTTTGTCGCGATACGCCTGGAGCCGGTTCTCGACCAGGCGCAGAAAGACATAGGCCGCGTCGAGTTGGGCGATGGCGTCCGCGGGCATCAAGTGTTTGTCCGCCAGACAGGCGAGCACCTGGCGAATCGGGCGCACCTGCAGGTCGGGATCGCGACCGCCGCGGACCAACTGGAACGCCTGACCGATGAACTCGATCTCGCGGATGCCGCCGGGGCCGAGCTTGATATTGGCCTCCATGCCGCGCCGGTAGAGTTCCTTGGCGATCATCCGCTTGAGGTCGCGCAGTGACTCGAAGGCGCCGAAATCCAGATAACGCCGGTAGACGAAGGGCCGCAGCATGAGCATGAGCTGATCGCGGTCGGCGGGATCGCCCGCGACCGGCCGCGCCTTGATCATGGCGTAGCGTTCCCACTCGCGCGCCTGCGACTGATAATAGTCCTCCATGGCCTGAAAGCTCATGGCCAGCGGGCCGACCTCGCCAAAGGGCCGCAGCCGGGTATCGACCCGGAACACGAACCCGTCGACGGTCTGAGTGGCCAATGCCTGAACCAGACGTTGCGCGAGACGCACGAAAAATTGTTCATGACTCAGGCGACGCGGTCCGTCCGTCACCTCCCCGCCCTGCGGAAAGGCGAAGATCAGGTCGATATCCGAACTCAGATTCAGTTCGCGGGCCCCGAGCTTGCCCATCGCCAACACGACCAGACGCAGCGGACGGCCAACCGGATCGCGGGGGGTGCCGAGTTCGGCGCGGGTCCAGTCGGACAGCCGCTCCAGCGCCTGCCGGATGCAGACATCCGCCAATTCGGAGAGATCCTCCAGCGTCTCCGGCAGGGGCGCGCGGCCCGCCAGATCGCGCCAGATAATGCGGATCATCTCGCGCCGCCGAAACAGCCGAAGCGACGTCTGCAACGCACTCTCGTCGGCGACCCCGGACAGTGCCGCCACCAACCGCCGCGCCAGCACGCCTTCGCCAGACGATCGCTCCAGATCGCCGCTCGCGATCAGCTCCGCGAAGTCGCCCGGATGACGCGCGGCGGCGATCGCAACGTATTCGCTCGCCTCCCAGACCCGCGCGCGGGCCTCCGCGAAGGCGGCATCATCCGGGACGGCGACGCCCTGCCCCCTTGCCCAGTCGAGCCAGTCCAGCCACTGGGCATCGGCTGCTGGATTCGCGTGGTCGCCGTCGCTCATGCGCCGGCCGTCAGGGGCTCGATCCGATACTCGGCGACAATCCGAGACTCGCCCTGGAGCGGAATCTCGATCGTCTCGGAGGCGGTATTGACCGTTTCGACACAGAGGAAGCGCAGATAGTCCAAGTCGTCCAGGTCATCCATCGCCCGTGCCGTCTCGACCCAGGGATTCCAGACCACGCAGGTACGGCTGTGCTGGGCGTCGATGCGGATGCGACGATTCAGCACCGGATCCTCGATGCTCAGGCGGGCTGGAACCTGCTCATAGATCCGATTGACCTCGCCGGACACCGTGACCGGTCCCTCCTGCACAGCCACCGCATCGCCCGCGCCGGCGGCCTTGTCGAGATAGCGACAGCCGTCGAGTCCCACGACCCGTGTCCGGGTCGCATCGCCCACCTTGAAATAGCTATGCAGACCCTGGGTGATGCGAATCGGCGCATCGCCGGCATTGCGGGTGATCAGCGCCACGGACAGGGTCGCGCCGACGACGACCTCCAGCCTGAGATTAAAAAAGCGCGGCCAGATCGCGCGGGTGGCCGCATCGTCCGCCAAGCCGAGCTTGACCAGGGTCGAACCGTTGGGCAGCGATTTGCACGCCCTCACCTCCCACGCCCAGGCCCGCACAAACCCGTGCCCTCCCCGCCCTTTCTCCTCCGGATCCGGCCCGAACCACGGCCAGCAGATCGGGATGCCGCCCTTGATCGCCTTGCCCGGCGCGTAATAGGCGCGCTCGCTGACGAACAGCAGATCGTCGGGCGCGCTGGCGGGACGATACGCCAGCACCTGACCGGCATAGGGCGAAATCGTGGCCGTGGCGAGACCGTTCGCGATCTCGATCATGGTCAGGCCGCCAGGCCCCTCGGTGAAACGCAGGTGGTCGGGGATGGCGAATTCGGCATTCAGTGCGGCGATATCCATGAAATGTCCTCTGTTCGTTTTTGGTGGTCAGTGGTTTCGATCAAGATGCGGGTAATTTTTGGCGGGACAATTCGGGAACGCTCGGATCGGCTCGCTACCAAGGTCGTCCTACCGATTCTGGATGCTGCTCCTAAAAACGCGTAGCGGGCCAGGAGACGGTCGACCTCCCGGTGCGTCAGGGTTTGGCTGGCGAGATCGACGAGAATTCGTTTATCCACCGGAATTCAGTTCGGCGCAAGGCACGGCTCGTGATCCATGTCCTTGCCATGATCGCTGGCCAGCGTGCGTTGCGAGATTCCAGCCCCGCCGCACGGCGTAATCCACCGCGCAACGCGCCAGTTCCAGCGTGCAGTCAATTAATTGCAGTTCATGCCGCTCGATATGGGCGGCTGCAAGCGGCAGTTCGGTACAACCCAGGATCACCGTCCGTACACCGTGCTCACGAGCGCTGGCGAGCACCCGATTCAGGAATGCACCGGCCAATGCGGGTTGTCCGGCCTTGACCAGGCGAATGCAATCATCAACCAACACTTGGTCGTCGTCCGGGGATGGAATGTCGAAGGGGGTCTCGCGGGCGGCCAGCTCGCGCTGAAAGAAGCCCGATGCCAGGGCACCGCGGGTTGCCAGAATCAGGGTACGCGCGCCCCGCGGCGCTCGCGACACCGCCGCCCGCGCAATGTGCAGAATGGGTGCGCGGCTGACGGCACTGAGTTGGCCGTACCAATGATGCGAGGTGCTGCAGGGGATGGCGATCACGCCCACATTGACGCGGTTGAGCCGTTCGATGCCGTCCGCGAGAGCGGGTAGCGGGTCTTGGTCATGCCCGAGAATCGCAGGGCTGCGCGCGGGGATCCGAGGCAGACTGACCACCACGACCGGCAGGTGATCCTGATCGCGGCGAGCGGGCGTCAGCGCCACCAGCTTGGCCATGAAGTCGACCGTCGCGGCGGGCCCCATTCCGCCGAGAACGCCTATGAAAGACATGCGGTCTCCGTGATCCGCGCGGGGCGCGCGCCGATCAGCGTCACCGAGGCGGTGTTGCCGATCACCAGCACCAGCGTGCGCAGAATATCGCAGAGGGGGTCGACCGCCAAAAACAGGATGAAGGCCGCCTCGAAGGGCAGCCCGAGATAGCCGCAGGCGATGCTGGTCAGTGAAACGATCGCCAGACCCGTCATGCCAGCCGAGGCAAACCCGGCCAGGATGGACGCCGACATGACCAGCGCGAGTTCGCCGGCACTGAGCGTCAGCCCGTAAAGCTGGGCGATAAACAGCGTTGCGCAGACGTAATAGACGATGGGACCGACGCGCAGCAGGGAGACGCTGAGCGGCACCAGCAACTCGACCTGGGAGCGCGCAAATCCCAATGGCCGGGTGAGCAATTCGATCATGATCGGCATGCAGATCAAGCTGTTGCGCGTCGCCACCGCGAGTGCGAAAGGGCCGCGCAGCGCGGCGAGCGTGGCGCCCAGCGACAATGGGCCGCGCTGCCAGATGACCCACAGGGACAGCAGGAGCAGGATCGCCGAGGCGACCACGAATTGCGTCATGGCCAGTAGCGGTTCCAGACCGGTTTTGGCCAGTTGCCCGGCGCTCATGGTCAGCAACACCACCGGCAGCAGATAATTCATCCACTGCATGAGCGTCTGACACCGTTCCTAAAACCATAGAAAAATATTCCATGGACGTCAGCCGAACAGTGCTGCTGACGATTCACGGGCCGGAGTCGCGCCGGCCGCAGGCAGTAGGGTCTCCGCTCGCGCCGCGCCCCGAAGGGCCGGTGGCGACCGGGATCGGTCCTGGGACCGACTGCCCGCACGGTCCATCCGTCGTTGCTCTTGGGCGACCTTCCTCCAAAACGACCAGACGTGCCGCCCCCGATTCCTTGCAGGTAGGGGGCGGGCGGCACTGGCGCGGCGATTGGGTCGCTCCGACAGGTTCAGGGCACGCCGCGCAATGACCAGCGCGGCGGCGTGATGGGGACTCAGGCCATAGCGCCCGGCGAATTTCTCGCGCCCGATGACCGAGGTATAGGCGGGGTTGCGCGCGATCACTTCCAGGCCCGCATCATGGGCGCGGGCGCGCAGGGTCGCGCCGATGCGCGCGTAGGCCAGCGCCGAGAGCATGCGCGCGTAACGCCCGCCTTCGTCCTCCAGGGCGGCTTTCTTTTGGGCGAACGTCAGCTTCTCGATCGCCAGCGGCTTGCCTTTGTCGCGGGCGAAGTCCATCAGCGTCTTGATCGCGTCGCCAATGGCCGCTTGGGTTTGATGGCGGTCGAGACCGTAGGTGACGAGCGGGATCGTCAGCGCGGCAATCGGATTGCCAACATGGTCGGTTTCGCACACCGCCAGGTGATCGGCGTTGAGATCGATCCCAATGACGCCGAGTCGCCGGTCGCTCGCGAGCGTGAACGGCAGCGCCTGCGTGGTGACGAAGACCCGCCAGCCCTTGGCGTCGCGCTGGAAGCGATAGCTGACGGCCTGTTCCAGGGTGAGTGCCGCGACCAGTTGATCCGTACCGTAAGGCAGGTCGATCTCCAGGCGCTGGTACTTCTCGCCGGACGGGCAGAGCGCCGGGGGCAGCCGTAACCGCAGGGCGAAGCGCTGACCGCCCAGGTACTCGCCCACGCAGCCCTGGCAGCCGCCGGTCTCGTCCTTGGAGCCGATGACAAAAAACTGACTGGACCGCGCGCGGCGCCAGTCCGCACGCCACTCGTCAAGGGAATCGTAGTCGTTCGCCTCCAGATCGAACTGCGCATGGAACAATTTTCGACTGCCGAAACAGATCCGCACGGTGCCAGCGTCGCGATCCGCGCGCAGTTGGACGAGGCGCTCGCGCAGACGCGCAAGCCGACGCTGTTTCTGGTGGCGCTTGTGGAGCAGGCGCTGGCGTTTGGCGGGGTCTTTTTCCGGGGCGCGCTGCGCGTCGAGCGTCTTGATGACCTTCGCGGCCTTTTTGATACGGGCCTCGGCCTCGTCGATCAGCCCGTCGCGACGTTCCTTGATGGACGCAATCTTGCCTTTGAGGTTGATGGCGATGGCGTTGAACTGCCGGGCGGTGAGGCCGAAGCGCGCCATGAACTCGGACTTCAGCGCGCCGGGCGCCACGCCGCGCCGCATCGCGGCGAATAGGGCGCGCTCGGCACGTCCGTAGAGGTCGGCATAGGCGTCCAGCACCGCGCCTGCCGTCCCCTCGGGATCGGCGATCCGGGTCTGGTAGGTGCGCTGAACTTTAGCGGTCCGCATCGCCGTCCGCCTGGCATTGCTCGACCAACCGTTGCACACGATGTGCCGCCGCACGGCGGCCATAAAGCCGGGCGCAAAACGCAGTCAACACCGCGATCATGTCCGCCACCAGATCGTCCTTGAGTTCTTCGGGATCGACCACCAGCAGGCGCGCGCCACGGGCGGCGAGGGCCGCCTCGACGTATTCCGCACCGAAGCGCATCAGACGGTCGCGGTGTTCCACGACGATGACATCGACGTGGGGATCGGCCAGTAACGCGAGGAGTTTTTTGCGATGGCCGTTGAGACCGGAACCGATCTCGGTGACGGTTTGCGCCACGCTCAAGCGTTGCGCGTTGGCGAAGGTGAGGCAGCGGGCGACCTGGCCGTCCAGGTCGGATGTTTGGTCGTGGCTGGAGACGCGGGCATAGAGCGCCGCGCGGGGACCGGTCACTGCGGCGGGGGTGTCCACGTCGACCAGGATCGTGCCGGTCGGCGTTTGGTGCGCGGGCACCGGCAGTCGCCCGGCCTTGTACCAATTCCAGGCCGTGCGGTACGAGATGCCTTGCTGCTTTGCCCAAGTGCTG
>NZ_CAIPNF010000288.1 GCF_903866365.1 uncultured Thiocystis sp. | reverse complement strand
GCATCGCTCCTGGTACGACCGCAGCGCCATCGGCGATCTGCTGGGGGAAGACTTCGCGATCGCCCCGAGCGATCCCCTCTACCGCTGTCTCGACCGGCTCGCGGTGCATCGCGAGGCCTTGTTTTCCCATCTCCAGGCCCGTTGGCGTGCGCTGTTCGAGGCCCGTTTTGAGGTGCTGCGCTACGATCTGACCCGCACCTATGTGGAATGCGAGCCACCGGAATCGGGCAAGCGGAAGGTTGGCTACAGCCGGGATCAACGATCGGATTGTGTTCCGGTTGTCCTCGCCCTGATCGTCCCCCCCGCCGGCGTTCCCCTCGCCGACGAGGCGCTGCCCGGCAATCCGCTCGACAAGCGGACACTCACGGATGTCTTGGCCAAGATCGAACGCCAGTACGGCAAAGCCGAGCGGGTGTGGGTCCTGGATCGGGGGATTCCCACCGCAGAGACCCTGGCCTGATGCGCGCCGCGGATCCGCCGGTGCACGATCTGGTCGGCACGCCCAAAGGCCGTCTGACCCAGCGCGAACACGCCTTCCTCGACCAGCCCTGGCACGTCGTGCGCGCGCCGGTGACAGTCGAACTCTTGCAGCAGGACCACGAGGCTTACGTCCGCGCGCTGAGCGCTGGACGCCGAGACAAAGAGCAGGCGATGCGCCAACGTCGCCTCAAGCGTCTGTGCAAACGCCTGCAGGCATTGCAACAACAGGCCCCCAGCCGGGATCAACTCTTGCCGACGCTCGGAGCGGCCAAGAAAGAGGCCGGACGCGCCTATGGGCTCGTCAAGATCCCGGTGCCAGAGAAGGATCAACCGGTCACTCCCGACACCGTCGCCTTGACCCTCCACCGCAAGCAGCGGCGCTTGGCCCGCCGACGCGAGGGGCGTTACTTGCGGCGCACCAACCTCGTCAATGACAACCCGGCGCAACGGTGGGCCAATGACATCCAACTCACCGAAGTGGAACAGGCCCTCAAAGACCTCAAGGGAGACCTGAAGATTCGTCCGATCTTTCCCCAATCGGACCGGCGGATTGCCGCCCATCTCTTCGTCGCCTTCCTCGCCTACTGCCTGCAGGTCACGTCGAAGGCCCGGCTGCGGCCTCTCGCTCCAGGTCTGACCCCAAGGTCTGCGCTGGAGAAATTCGCCGTCATCCAGATGGTCGATGTCCACCGGCCCACCACCGATGGGCGCACCCTGGTCTTGCGTCGCTATACCGAACCGGAGCCCGAGCTGCACCTGTTGCTCGATCAGCTGCATCTCCGCCGGCCAGAACAACCGCCCCCAAGGATTTCCTCCAACCGGCAAGCCCACATCGCCTAAGCTCTTTGTAGTGCCGACCTTTGCTGACGTCCAATAGGAGGATCAATCAGTTACGCCGCACGGCGGCTCGAATCGCGGAAGTCGGGATAGTCCGAGCCTGCCAGATAGCGGATCTCGGGCCACTGGATTTCCAGCCCAGCGATGGCGGATACGGCGGTCGTGCCTTCCAGTTCCACCACGTCCGGCTTGCCGAAGGCGCCCTGCTCGCCGAGCCGGTAGATGGTCAACACGCGGTCGATCGGATGCAGCAGCCAGTATTCGCGCACGCCATGACGTTCGTAGAGGGCACGCTTGCGGATCTGATCGTGGACAGCGCTGGAGGGCGAGAGGATTTCGACGATCCAATCCGGCGCGCCACGACAGCCTTTGTCGTCGAGTTTGGACGGATCGCAGATCACGGCGACATCGGGTTGAACGACGGTGTCGATGCGTGCATCGGCCTCGTCGCCCTTGGGCAGACGCACGTCGAAGGGGGCGACATAGACGCGGCAGGGGTGGTCTTGAAGCGCATTGGCAATCTGTCGCGTCAGCTCGACCACAAAATCCTGATGCAATCGCGTCGGCGCGGGCGCCATCGCAAAGGCATTGCCGTCAATGAGTTCCCAGCGTTCGTCGTCAGGCCATTGACAATACTCGCCGTAGGTCAAATGACTCGTCTTCGTCGCGGCTTGCGGCATGTTCGCCACTCCTTAAGAATCGATTGGTTTCACGCCTGATTATCGACCATTTATCCGCCATGCAAAATCTCCAAACCCCGCCAATCCCGTTCGCCATCGGTCCTTACCAGTTCGCCAACAATCTGATTCTGGCGCCCATGGCGGGGATTACCGATCGCCCCTTTCGCACCCTCTGCCGGCGGCTTGGCGCGGGGCTGGCGGTCGCCGAGATGGTCGCCGCCAACACCGCGCTCTGGGGTAGCCGCAAATCGCTCCGTCGACTCGATTATCGCGGCGAGCAAGGCCCGATCGCGGCGCAGATTGTCGGTTCCAACCCCGCCGAGATGGCCGAGGCCGCGAAGGTCAGCGTGGGGCTGGGCGCGCACATCATCGACATCAACATGGGCTGCCCGGCGAAAAAGGTCTGCAAGGTCGCCGCCGGCTCCGCCCTGCTGCGCGACGAGAGCCTGGTAGGGCGGATTCTGGACGCCGTGGTCGCTGCCGTCGACGCGCCGGTGACACTGAAGATCCGTACCGGCTGGTCGCCCGAGCACCGCAACGCGCTCCAGATCGCCCGCATTGCCCGCGAGGCCGGGATCGCCGCGCTGACCGTGCATGGCCGCACCCGCGCCTGTCACTATGGCATCCCCGCCGAATACGACACGCTGCGCGCGATTCGGGAGTCGGTCGCGCTGCCGCTGATCGCCAATGGCGACATCGCCACCGCCGAACAGGCAAGACGAATTCTGGACTACACCGGCGCCGATGCTATTATGATTGGACGCGCGGCCCAGGGACGCCCCTGGATCTTCCGCGACATCGCCGCCGGCCTGGCCGCGGGCCTCGCGCCCGACGAGCCCGCAAGTGACGGGATCCATGCAGCATCCGGGATCCCTCCAAAAGACTGGATCAAGGACATCCTGAGCGCGCACCTCGAAGAGCTGTACCTGTTTTATGGTTCCCACGGGGTCTGCGTCGCGCGCAAGCATATCGCCTGGTATTGCCGGCATCTGCCCGGCGCGGCGAGCTTTAGAGAAGACATCAATCGAACGGAGACCCCGACGGACCAGTTGTCCAGGGTGCTCGCGTTCTTCGACCAATGCCCCGACACGGAGAACCAAGCAGCATGAAGACAGCGGCTGCGCAACACGCATCGGAACCACCGCAGTCGGCGGGGCTGCGCGTGGTGGAGACGGATCGCACGGATCCCTTGAGCCTGTGCGTTCGGAGCGCCCTGCGGTTTTACCTCGACAACATGGCGGATCACGAGATCACCGGACTGTATGGCCTGGTCATGGAAGAGGTCGAACGGCCGCTCTTCGAGACCGTCCTGACACACGCCAACGGCAACCTCAGCCACGCCTCCAAAATGCTCGGCATGACGCGCAGCACCCTGCGCAAGCGACTCAGCGAGTATGGAATCGAGCGCTGAATGGTACAGTTGGCAGTTGGCAGTTGGCAGTTGGCAGTTGGCAGTTGGCAGTTGGCAGTTGGCAGTTGGCAGTTGGCAGTTGGCAGTTGGCAGTTGGCAGTTGGCAGTTGGCAGTTGGCAGTTGGCAGTTGTTGGAATGCTCGAACTTGAAAAGTTCCCGACATGGCTCCCTGATGACAAAAAATATCTGACACCTGAAAACTGAAAACTGAAAACTCTAAAGTAACCCCAAACCCGGACCCCCTGCATGCAACCCATTCATCGTGCCCTGATCAGCGTTTCCGACAAGACCGGTCTGGTCGACTTTGCCCGGGCATTGGCCGCTCGTGGCGTGGAAATCCTCTCCACCGGCGGAACCTCGCGACTGCTCACCGAACAGAATGTCCCTGTCACCGAGGTCTCGGACTACACCGGCTTCCCGGAGATGATGGACGGGCGCGTCAAGACGCTGCATCCGCGCATCCATGGCGGCATCCTGGGGCGACGCGGCATCGACGAGCGGGTGATGCGCGAGAACGAGATCAACCCCATCGATCTGGTCGTGGTCAATCTCTATCCCTTCGAGCAGACGGTCGCGAAGCCGGACTGCGATCTGGCCACCGCCATCGAGAACATCGACATTGGCGGTCCGACGCTGTTGCGCGCCGCCGCGAAGAATCATGCCAGCGTGACCGTGGTGGTGGATGCCGCCGACTATGCGCGGGTACTGGCCGAGATCGCCGAGAGCGGCGGGGTGAGCGACGCCACCCGCTTCGATCTGGCGGTCAAGGTCTTCGAGCATACCGCCCGCTATGATGGCGCCATCGCCAATTATCTCGGCACGCTGACCGCGACCGACGCGGACGCCACTTTCCCGCGCACCCTGAGCCTGCAATTCAAGCGCCAGCAGTCGATGCGCTATGGCGAGAATCCGCATCAGCAGGCCGCCTTCTATGTCGAGCACGAGGTGGTCGAGGCGGGGATCGCCACCGCCCATCAGATCCAGGGCAAGGAACTCTCCTATAACAACATCGCCGACACGGACGCGGCGCTGGAGTGCGTCAAACAGTTCGTCGAGGCACCCGCCTGCGTGATCGTCAAGCATGCCAATCCCTGCGGCGTGGCCTTCGGGGCAAACCTGCTGGAGGCGTACAACCGCGCCTATCAAACCGACCCCGAGTCCGCGTTCGGCGGCATCATCGCCTTCAATGGCGAACTCGACGGCGAGACCGCGCGCGCCATCGTCGAACGTCAGTTCGTTGAGGTCATCATCGCCCCGCGTCTCTCGGAGGACGCTCGCGCGGCGGTCGCGGCCAAACAGAATGTGCGGCTGCTCGAATGCGGCGACTGGTCGAGCGAATCGCTCCACCGGCTCGACTTCAAACGCGTCAACGGCGGGTTGCTGGTGCAGGACGCGGATCTGCGCCTGACCGAGTCGGTGCGGACCGTCTCCAGCCGCGCGCCCACTGACCAGGAACTGGACGATCTGCTCTTTACCTGGCGCGTGGCCAAGTTCGTCAAGTCCAACGCCATCGTCTATGGGCGCGAGCGCATGACCGTCGGCGTGGGCGCCGGGCAGATGAGCCGGGTCAATTCGGCGCGCATCGCCCGCATCAAGGCCGAGCAGGCCGGACTTGCCGTGGCCGGCGCGGCGATGGCATCCGACGCCTTCTTCCCCTTCCGCGATGGCATCGACCAGGCCGCCGAGGCGGGGATCGCCGCCGTCATCCAGCCCGGCGGATCGATGCGCGACGAGGAGGTCATCGCCGCGGCCAATGCGCACGGCATGGCCATGGTTTTCACCGGGATGCGTCATTTCAGGCATTGAAGCGCGTTCTGGCGCGACCTTGTGCCGCTTGGAGCGATCTCGGCATCCGAGCAACCAACCATGATTGACAGAACGCGCTTCGAGATGAAAAATAGTTATGAAGTTAAATACTTAAACCACGTCAGCGCCGACGCCCATGGACTGACGCAAGCCCCATTCAATGCACCATGCGTGCAGACCATGACGGACGCGGTTTAATGCGCATTCATCCAACCGCGATCATCGAGGACGGCGCCGAACTGCACGAGAGCGTGCGCGTCGGCCCCTATTCGATCGTCGAGGCCGGCGCGGTCCTTGGCGAGGGCTGCGTCATCGAAAGCTGCGCGCGCATCTATGCCAACACCCGCATGGGGGCGGAGAACCGCGTCTGCCATGGCGCGACACTCGGATCCGAACCGCAGGATCTCAGTTTCACGCCCGAGAAAGCCCGTCCGCTCGTCATCGGCGACCGCAATCACTTCAAGGAAGGGGTCAACATCAGTTGCGGCATCAAGTCCGAGGAAGGGACACGCATCGGCCACGACAATTACTGGATGACCTTTTCGCACGCGGGCCATGACTGCGTCGTTGGGAACCGCAACATCTTCGCCAACTCGGCCACCTTGGCCGGACACGTCGAGGTCGGCGATCGCGTTTTCCTGTCCGGTCAGGTCGCCGTGCATCAGTTTTGCCGCATCGGCTCCTATGCCATGGTAGCCGGCGTCACCGGGGTGGCTCAGGACGTGCCGCCCTTCGCCCTGGCCGACGGTCATCGCGCCAGAATCCTTGGGTTGAATGTCGTTGGCCTCCGACGTAACGGTTTCAGCCCGGAACAGCGCAAACGGATCAAGGAAGTCTATCGTCTGGTGTTCCGCTCCGGTCTACGACTGGCCGAGGCACTGGTCCGCGCCGAACACGAGTACCCCGGACCGGAGACCGAACAGATCGTGCAATTCATCCAGTCCAGCCGGCGCGGTTTGATTTCGTTCGCTTAAAGACGAGGATTGCCCATGTCCGCGACCGCGCCCGAACTTCAGACCCGACAGATGCTCACGCACGAGGACTATTCCGGAGCTACGGTACTATTTGTTGCTCGATCAGGAGCGCCCCCACGCCGAGTTGTTCACGCGCGGTCCCGAACAGGATCGCTGGGTGTTGAGCGAGGCGAACGGAATGGATGGAGGCATCGACCTTGCTGACTGGAAGCTCCGCCTGACGCTGGCCGATCTCTATCGGGATGTCGCGCTAAACCCCTGAAATCGCATGAGACCAACCATGAACATTCTGATCGTCGGCAACGGCGGACGCGAGCACGCGCTGGCCTGGAAGGTCGCGCAGTCACCCCTGGCGGACCGGGTCTTCGTCGCCCCCGGTAACGGCGGAACCGCCCGCGAACCCGGCGTGGAGAACCTGCCGATCGCCGCCGACGACATCCCCGCGCTGCTGCATTTCGCCACCGAGCAGGCGATCGGCCTGACCATCGTCGGCCCCGAGGCGCCGCTCGTCGCGGGCCTCGTCGATGCCTTCGAGGCCGCCGGGCTGCCTTGCTTCGGTCCGCGCCGGGAGGCCGCTCGACTCGAAGGCTCGAAGACCTTCGCCAAGGATTTCCTCGCCCGCCACGCCATCCCCACGGCGGCCTATGGCGCCTTTACCGAACTGGAACCCGCGCTGGCCTATCTGTGCCAGGTCGGCGCGCCGATCGTGGTCAAGGCCGACGGACTGGCGGCGGGCAAGGGCGTCATCCTCGCCGAGGATCTGGCCACCGCCGAGACTGCGGTGCGCGACATGTTGGGCGCGGGCCGTTTCGGTCTGGCCGGCGCGCGGGTGGTGATCGAGGAATTCCTGACCGGCGAGGAGGCCAGCTTCATCGCCATGGTCGACGGTCGCGATATCCTTCCGCTGGCCACCTCCCAGGATCACAAAGCACGGGATGATGGCGACCGCGGCCCCAATACCGGCGGCATGGGCGCCTATTCGCCGGCGCCGATCGTTACCTCCGAGATCCATGAGCGTATCCTGCGCGAGGTCATGCAACCGACCGCCGACGGACTGGCCGCCGAGGGGATCCGCTATCGGGGCTTCCTCTACGCCGGCCTCATGATCGGCGCCGACGGCACGCCCAGGGTGCTGGAGTTCAATTGTCGGCTGGGCGATCCCGAGACCCAGCCGCTGCTGATGCGTCTGCAATCGGATCTGGTCGGGCTCTGTCTGAGCGCGCTCGCGGGCCGGCTCGACGAGTCGACGGCCGTGTGGGATCCTCGCCCCGCGGTGGGCGTGGTACTGGCGGCTGGCGGCTATCCGGATCGCTATGCGGTCGGACACACGATTGCCGGACTGGATGAGGTACCGCCCAGCGAGGCCAAGGTCTTTCACGCCGGCACCCGCCTGGATGGCAACGCCATGGTGACCAACGGCGGGCGCGTGCTCTGCGTGACGGCGCTGGGCGACAGCGTGTCGGCGGCGCAGCGGCTGGCCTATCGGGGGGTCGATCGCCTGCGTTGGGATGACTGCTATTGCCGGCGCGACATCGGTTACCGCGCCATTGCGCGCGAGACAAACCAGCCGCCAGCGCGCGAAGTTTCTTGATGGTGACCGACAGGGAGGGGTAGCATCCGAGCCATCGGTGGTGGGGGCAGGTGGATTGACGAGCGCGCGGAACGCAGCAAGATGGCAGAAGAATTTTCCCAAAAACAGTGCCTGGTCATCGACGACTTCAGCGATATGCGCGCGGCGATCCGAAGTATTCTGCGCTCGCTCGGCGTCAATCATATCGATCAGGCCCGTGACGGGAATGACGCCATCGCGCAGATGGCGAAAAAGCGGTTCGATGTCGTGTTATGCGACTACAACCTGGGGCCAGGCAAGGACGGCCAACAGGTACTGGAGGAAGCGCGGCATCGTCAGCTGATAGGGATCGACTGCATCTTTATCATGGTCACGGCCGAAAACACGCGCGAGATGGTCATGAGCGCGGCGGAATACGCGCCCGACAGTTATCTGTCCAAGCCGTTCACCAAGGAACTGCTGAAAAACCGTCTCGACAAGCTTTTCGAACGCAAGGCCCATCTGGCTCCGGTCAACAAGGCGCTGGTGGCTAAGGACTATGGCACCGCCATCGGCGAACTGGACCAATTGATCGCCGCCTCGCCCAAAAACCTCGCGGATCTGCTCAAGCTCAAAACGGAGATTTGTCTCGCGGCAAACCGCTACGACGAGGCCATGACGGTCTATGAGCAGGTGCTGGCCGCGCGCGAGATCGCCTGGGCGCGCCTCGGGATGGGCAAGGTTCTGTACTTAAAAAAACACTATGCCAAGGCCCAGGAGATGTTCAGGCAACTGATCGCGCTCGATCCCAACCTGATCGCGGCCAGTGACTGGCTCGCCAGAACCCAGACCGCCCTGCAGCAGTTCGCCGAGGCCGAAGAGACCGTCCGCTCCGCTGTCAAACTCTCGCCGCGCGGCCTGAAACGCCAGCAAATGCTCGGCGAACTGGCGCTGAGCAATGGGAATTCGCAGGAGGCGGAGATCGCCTTCGGTCACGCCGTGACGCTGGCCAAACACTCGGTCTTGAACCATCCCTCGCTGTTTGCCAACCTGGCGCGATCCAAGTCATCGAACAACAAACACGTCGAGGCGTTGAAGGTCATCGGCGAGATCGGCAAGGTGTTTTCGAACACGCCCGAAGCGACCTTCTACAAGGCGACCGCAACGGCGACAGTGAAACAACAGCAAGGCGATCGGGAAGGCGCGCTGGAGGCGTTGCAAACCGCCGAAGCGGCCATAGCGCGCTTCGGCGAGGCGTCGCACGCCACACTCAGTCTTGAAATGGTGAAGACCTACGCGCAGTTGGGCGAGCAGGACAAAGCGGCCGCGCTGTTGCAAAAGGCCATCGCCAACAACCATGACGACGAGGAGTTCCTCATGAACGTCGTGCAAGCCTGCCGCGAGGCCGGCGTTGAGTATGACACCGAGACGGCCATTCGCGAGATCCAGCAAGATGTCGTCAAAACCAACAATCTGGGTGTGCGCCTCATCAAACAAGGCGAATTCGATGCCGCCCTGGAACTCCTGCACGAAGCCGCCGAGGACATGCCGGGCAACAAAACCATCAACCTGAACGCAGCCAAGGCCAGCATCATGAAGATGGAAAAACTGGGCACCACCAACGAAGACATCCAGCTCGTCCGCCGCTATATTGGGCGGGTTCATGCGCTGGCCCCCAACGACTGGCGGCTCAACGACGTCATCTCCCGCCTGCGCACTCTCGCTCCCAAGGTCTAGTGGCACGACATCATGGACTTCTCCGACATCCTTGCCTCTTCCATCCACGACATCAAAAACTCGCTCGGGTTGATCCTGAACGATCTTGACGAACTGATCGCCAATCCCGCTAACCATCTCGCCAATCCGCGACAAGCCAGCCTCTTGCAGCACGAGGCGCAACGGGCCAACAGCAACCTGATTCAATTGCTGAATCTCTATAAGCTGGGGACCGCAGAACTGGTCGCGCGGATCGCCGAACAGAATCTCGACGAATTCCTCGACGAGGTCGTCGCCGAGAATCAGGCGCTCTGCCAGGCACTGAACCTCGATCTGAGCGCGACCAGCGATCCCGACTTGATCGGCTATTTCGACACGGACCTGATCCATGGCGTCCTCAATAGCACGATCGGAAACGCTCGCCGCTATGCCCGCGAACGCATTCTGCTGAGCGCCGAGACAGTCGACGACTACCTGGTCATTCGCGTGGAAGACGACGGTTCGGGCTTTCCAGGCAAGCTGCCTCAATGGCTTCCCGATGACAACGAGCCAGCGCGAAATTTGACCGATCCCACGAGCGATCCCTCAAGGACACGGTTGGGGCTTTACTTCGCGGCCCGCATCGCCCAGATGCACAAGACGCCTGAACGCACCGGGCGGATACGACTCGCCAACGGTCACACCCTGACGGGCGGCTGTTTCGAGTTGTGGCTGCCGTGATGCCGCGCACGACATTGTCAACCGTCGCTCTCCCTTGCCGCCCGAGGTCTTGCGCAAGACTCCAGCGTTGCCGCACGCGGCCGTCACCCTCGACATGATGCACCATCCGACCCCTCCCCGGATCCCCGGGCGCTTGCTTGCGGCCCTGTTGCTGGCCCTGTTGACAACCGCCGGCACGCTGGTCGCCGCCACGCCGGAGGTGCGAATCCTGATCGATGTCTCCGGCAGCATGAAGCGGAACGACCCGCAAAACCTGCGAATTCCGGCGCTGCGACTGGTCAACGAACTCCTGCCGGAAGGCGCCCGCGCGGGTGTCTGGCTCTTTGCCGAGAAAACCGAAATCCTGGCGCCGCCCGGACCGGTCGATGATCAATGGAAGACCCGCACCCGCGCCCGACTCGAACACATCCATTCGCGCGGCCTGTTCACCGACATCGAACAGGCCATCACGGCGGCCGTCGCGGGCTGGGAGACGCCGACCGCGGACAGCGAGCGCCACCTCGTTCTGCTGACCGATGGCCTGGTCGACGTCTCCAAGGACGCGGACCAGAGTGCCGCCTCGCGCGCGCGCATCGTCTCCACCCAGATCGAACAGCTCAAGACCCTCAACGTCAAGGTTCATGCCATCGCCCTGTCGGACGAGGTCGATGCCGAGCTCCTGCGCCTCCTGACCACGCAGACCGACGGCTGGCTGGAATCCCCCAAGGACGCGGACGCGCTGCAGCGCGTTTTTCTGCGCATGCTGGAGCAAACCGCGGCGCCGACAACGGTCCCACTGGAAGGCAACCGGTTCGAGATCGACGCGCGGGTTTCCGAATTTACCCTGCTGGCGTTCCGTGGCGCAGAAGGAGCGACCCAACTGATCTCGCCTGCCGGCGACCTGATTTCGGCTAACAAACCCTCGGCGGGGGTAACCTGGCGCAAGGAGTCCGGTTATGACCTGGTGACCCTGGCCCAGCCCAAACCCGGCCAATGGGAACTTCAGGGCGCCACCGATCCGGATAACCGGGTGGTGGTCGTGACCGATCTGGGGATCGAGCTTGCCCCGCTCCCGAACACGCTCCGGCACGGCGAGACGCTCCGCCTCGAAGTCTGGCTGACCGACCACCAACAACCCGTCACGCGCAGCGATTTCCTGCGGTTACTGACCGCCAGCGCCACCCTGACGCCGATTTCCGAGAGTCCGCGTCCGGGTGACGATGGCGGGGCACAAACGCCCTCTCGGCACGGCGAAGAACCACCGCCGGAACAGGTGCCGGAGCCCCAGGACAGTGCGAACGGGGTTGAGGTCACGTTGGTTCTCGATCAGGAAAGCGGTCGCTACCGGAGTCAATTTGAGACAAAATCGCTCGTTCCAGGTCTCTATCAGTTGAACGTCGTGCTGGACGGCGGCACCTTCAAACGACAGACATCGAAGCGTTTGCACCTCGCGGGCCCGCCTTTTACGATCGCCTATCAAGAACAGCTTCCATCGGACGCGTCGCCGGTCGCGGCGCTCATGGCGACCCTGACGATCGAGCCCGATCTGATCGATCCGAGCACGGTGTCCGGCTACCTGCTCCTACAGGATCCCGAGGGACGCAAGACCGTCGTTGACGTTCCAAAACCGACGATCTTTCCCCTGGCCCTGTCCCTTCCTGTTGAACGGCCCGGCGAATTCCAACTTCATGGCCGGCTGCTGGCACGCACCTTGACCGGCGAGGCGATCGATTTCGATCTGGAGCCCAGACCATTCGTCTTCGAGTTTGCCGCGCCGGCCGGCGCGAATCGTCATGACAAAACATCTGATTCCTCCGAAGGGCTGTCATGGATCGAATTCAGCCTGTATCTGCTCGTCGGTAACGCTATTCTTGGCTTGATGCTCGGCCTGACTTGGTGGTTACTGCGTCGCTCGACGAAAAGCGCCGCGATCGATCCGGCGCGACAGGCAAGGGTGAATTCAGCATGAGCGCACTCGAACTTGGCAGCCTGGTTCTGGCCACCGAATTCGCCCTGGTGGCATGGGCGATTCTATTTTTCCTGCTGCGTCGACAACGCAAGCAATTTAACTCGGATCAGGTGCATGTCGGCGCCGTGATCGAAAAACTTGATAAGACCGAGATCTCACGACGCGATGCCTTGACGACCCTGTTCCAATCGAATTATCAGATGGAAGGCGAGGAATTGGAGGCGAAGGTCGATGAGTATGTCGCGCGCGAGAAGGCCTTTTACAACGCGATGCTGAGTCTCTATCTGGAACGGGATGGCGCAAAACTGAAGGACATTCCAGCGGAGTTGGCCAAGGTGCTGAGCCCCTGGACGACCCTGACGCCCAGCGGACGGTTGCCGACGGGTGACATCGGTCATCTCGAAAGCGAAAAGGCAGAACTCGCGGCGGAACTGGAAAGCACGAAACAGACCCTGGATGAATTGATGAGCGAATATTCGGCCGCCTTCAACCGATCCCAGCAACCGCCCGAGTCAGCATCGCCTCATGCGGCTCCGCCAGACGAATCCATCGCGGATATCGTGATCGAGGAAGAAACCACGGACATGGACCAGGACATTTTCGACGTCCGGTCAGAAGAACTTGCTGACCAGCACGAGTTCGAGATCGCGGACACCCTCGCGGAGATGCCATTCACAGCATCCAAACCTGAGAAGACCGCCCCGGAATCGATCGCCGACGGTGCGCAAAAACCAATCCGTCCATCCGGCGACAGCGACCCTAACGACTCCGATGAGGCACTTGCGTGGGAGGAGCTGGAAGGACTCGCCGATCTTTTCGATTCCCCGTCGTCATCGAAGAACGGCGCGTGACGTTGACCGCGAGTGGCTGACAGAGTTTTCCTGGGTCAGAGGCAAGACCCGCGCCGACAGAAATCGGCAAAACTCGTCTAGTTCGCCGTATTTACCCGTCACCTCGATCACATATTCAAGGGTTCGGGGAATATCGCCCAGATAGTGCGGTTTGCCGTCGCGGAGATTCAAGCGCGCAAAGATCCCGCACGCCTTCAGGTGCCGTTGAGTCCCCATGAGGTCGAACCAGCGCGGGAAGCGTTCGGCGTCATCCTGGCGCAAGACTCCCGACTGAATGGCAAGCTGACAATAACCCAGCGCCCAGTCAGCAACTCGCTCCACGGGCCAGGCGATGTAACAATCCCGAAGCAGCGAGACCGGATCGTAGGTGACCGGACCGATCACCGCGTCCTGAAAATCCAGAACCCCAGGGTTTGCCGTGTCGGTCAGCATCAGGTTACGGGAGTGGAAATCACGGTGCACGCAGACCTGCGGCTGCTCCAGGGCGCTGGCAACCAGAAACTCATTGGCCTGAGCGAGCGTCGACAGCTCCTCTACGCTGAGACTCAGGCCAAGCTGTTTCCGCAGAAACCATTCATGAAACAGATCGAGTTCACGGTGTAAAAACGAGGCATCGTAAAACGGCAGGCCATCGAGCGGTCCGCAAGCCTGAATGACCGCCAGCGCGCCCAGGGCATCGCCATACAGACGGTCGGCATTGTTGGCGTCAAGCTGGCTCAGATAGACGCGGTCTCCGAGATCGGCGATCAACAGAAAACCCTGGGCACGATCCTCCGCGTGGATCTCAGGGGTATTGACGCCGATGGCACGAAAGCGCCCAGAGAGATCGGCGAAGCGACCGCAATCCTCGAACGCCGGTGGCGCATCCATGGCGATCAGGGTTCCGGCGGCATGACTCACCCGCCAATAGCGCCGAAAGCTCGCATCCGACGAGGCGGGCGCGAGTTCGAATGACTCGCCATTGAACTGAGTTGCCAGCCAGTTTCGCAACCTTTCATTCCGATCCGACATATCCACCACTCACGACACTTAACCCACATCCGCCGTCATGCGCTCCGCGACACGTCAACCCGGACGCGCGCGAACCGTTCGCCATGCGAGACGCGGTTTCAATGATCACCAATAAAAACCTGGCCCGCGTCAACCGCGACGCCGGTTCGGTTCGTTGAGTCCAGGTCGACGCGCCAGCCGCCCATGCCATGCCGAAGGCGGTTTAGCACATGTCAAGATTGCTGACAGGGCCTGGATATGACATGGTTACAGGTTGAAACCAACTCGTCCACTCATTCAGCCTCGTGTCCATTCAGCCGCATCAGTGACGAAGCCTGTCGATTCAGGTGGGACCGAGCCGTTGCAGAAACTACGCATGCCATGCTGGACGCGGTTTAGACGGATGCCAACCATGGCCGATCTTAGGTGCGGCGCGCGCGCGGCCGCGCTGCCGATTCTCATCGCTTTGTCGACGTCAGCCTTCTCTGAGGTTCCGAGCCCCGCCAGTGCCGCTCCCTGCCCCGATCTATCCAGTCGCGCGGGCGATGACTGCCAACCACCATCAGGCCCGCACGAAGCCGCGGCGCCAGTCTCCGCCCAGCCTCCAACCCCACCGAATCAATCCGCCGCGGCGGATGAAGCGTCACGGCAGTCGGTGCCGGAGACGCGCGCCGACCTCTTCGTCCCGTCGACCATCGAGCCGGATCGCCCATCTCCAACAGAACTGCTGCCGAACAGACCAAGCTCCAACGAATCATTGACGGCGTTGCGTCGGCATGGGCCGGCTGGAGAGGATGCCCGGCTACTGCTGCCACGAGACACGGGAGAAAGTGAGGGCACGAACGCCCCCGACATCGGCCTGAATCAAACCATCGGCGCGGGAGATGCGCAGCGCCAGGAAAGGCGCTTGCATGCCAATCTGGCCTGGGACTATTGCGGACCTCGTCCCGGCTCAAGCGGGATCGACAGCGCGGCCCCATTGGACGGCACCAACGCCATGCCGATCGATATGACGGCGGATCGCGTCGACGGCGACCAGCACACCACGCTCATCCAGCTACAGGGGGATGTCGAAATTCTCCAGAACGATCGGCGTCTGGAGGCGGATCGCACCACCTATCATCGCGGCAGCGGCGACATCAAGGCATTCGGCGACCTCTATCTCGACTTTCCAGGACTCCGCCTGACCGGGAACAGGGCCGAATACAATCTGGAGACCAAGCAGGGAACCATCGAACAGGTCCGCTATCGCGTGTCGGGCAATGCCAATCTGCGCGGCGAGGCAACGCGCGCCTGGATGCTCTCGGAACAGTTGAGCCGCTACCGGAACATCATTTACACCACCTGCCCGCCCGGCCATGCGGACTGGTCCATCAAGGCCAGCGAACTCGAACTCGACCAGGCGAGCGGCATGGGCACGGCCCGTCATGCGCGCATCCGCATCGCCGACATCCCGGTGCTTTACAGCCCCTATCTGTCTTTTCCCATCGATGGCCGGCGCCGCAGCGGCTTGCTGATCCCGACCTTCGGCTCATCGGACGAGACCGGTACGGATATCACCCTGCCCTATTACTGGAACATCGCCCCCAACCTGGACGCCACCCTGATCCCCCGCTACATGAGCACGCGGGGACTGATGCTCGGCGCCCAATTACGCCATCTCGCCAGTTTTCAGGAACTGGAAGTCAATGCCGAGGTTCTGCCAAGCGACCAAAAGGCGCCCGATCAGGGCGCGAGGGGCGCGCTGCGGGTCGAACAGCAGGGTCATTTCGGCACGCGCTGGTTCTCCGCCGTGGACTATGCCGCCGTTTCCGACGACCAGTATCTTCAGGATTTCGGCAATCGGCTGGATGTCACCAGCCTCCGCAATCTGAGCCGACGCGGCGATCTCGCCTATGCCGGAGACGGCTGGCGCCTGCTCGGACGGGTCCAGGAATTCCAGACCGTCGACACCAGCGTCGCGCCCGCGGATCGACCTTACGGCCAGTTACCGCACATCGAGCTGAACCTGGACCCGAAACACTGGAAACAGCTTCTCGAATACCGCTTCGAGAGTCAATACGACTACTTCGATCATCGCTCGGCGGTGCATGGCAACCGTCTGGTGGCCATCCCCTCCGTGCGCATTCCGTTGCGACGCAGCTTTGGCCATGTCATCCCCCGCGCACGGCTGTTCTACACCGACTATGATCTCATCGGCCAGACCGAGGGATTAGCGAGCCGACCCTCGCATCTGATCCCGAGTTTCGATCTCGACGGCAAGCTCATTTTCGAGCGCGAGACCGACTGGCTCGGCACCCCGACGCTACAGACCCTGGAGCCGCGCCTGTATTATGTCCTGACACCTTTCGAGGATCAGTCGGAGACGCCGCGCTTCGATACCACCGCGCTCAATTTCAGCTTCGCGAGCCTCTTTCGACCGAACCGCTTCACCGGCTATGACCGCATTGGAGACGAAAACCGCCTTACCCTTGGCCTGACCTCGCGCACCATCGCCAACCGTACCGGCGACGAATTGTTCCGCGCGAGCATCGGTCAGGTGTATTACTTCGACCACCGGCGGGTGCAACTGACCGGCGACAGCGTCGAAACCGACCTCAGTTCCTCGGTCGCCGGCGAACTCGCGGCACGCCTGCATCCGGACTGGGCCGCCCTCGCCAGCGTCCAGTGGAATCCGCATCAAACCGAGCAAGTCTGGGAGAAACAAATTCTGCAACTTCGCTATGTCCCCGATGAAGATCGCCTGCTCAATCTGGCCTACCGGTACAATCTTGGCACGCAGGCCGCCGAGCAATACGAAGACACCGACTTCTCTTTTCAGATGCCGATCGGTTCGCACGTTAAACTCGTCGGACGCTGGCTGTATTCGCTACTCAACCACGAAACCGTCGAGGCCTTTGCCGGCCTCGAATTCGGCCGCTGCTGCTGGCGTCTGCGCGTGCTGGGACAGCACTTGAAACGGAGTTCCGACAACACGGGCAGTACCAGCGTCATGCTACAACTTGAGTTGGCCGGTCTCGGTTCATTCGGCAACCGGATCGACAAACTCCTGGAACGAGGAATCTATGGTTATCAAACGGACTAGCCGCCGCGCGCCGCGGCCTGCAACTCTTGGCCGCCTGGGGGCCATTCTGATCCTGTCGATGAGCGCCGTCCTCGCCCAACCTGGCGTCGAGGAGTTGGACGCCATTGTCGCGGTCGTCAACGACGATGTGGTCGTGCGGAGCGAACTTAGCCGGGAGGTCAGTCTGGTCCTTCCGCAGCTGCGACAACAGGGTACCGCCGAGCCGCCGCGCGCTCAGTTAGAGAAACAGGTGCTCGACCGGCTGATCCTGAAGCGCTTGCAGCGGCAACGCGCCAAGGATCTCGGCATCGAAGTGGATGAAGCCACCCTCAACGAGGCCCTGACCAAGATTGCCGGCCGCAACAATCTGTCGCTGGAGGAATTGCAAACCACCCTGGAGGCCGGCGGTATCCGCTTTGCGGATTTCCGCGAGGATACCCGTACCCAGATCCTCACCAGCCGCCTGCAGAGTCAGGAGGTCGTCAACAAGATCAGCATCACCGATCAGGAGATCGACCGCTTTCTGGCGAAGGAATCCAGCCGGCTGATCGAGCGCGAACAGGTCCGCTTGCAGCACATCCTGATCGCGCTGCCCGAGAATCCGACGCCCGAACAGGTCAAGGCCGCCGAAGCCAAGGCCAACCGGCTGGTCGCCCAGTTGCGCCAGGGCGCCGACTTCGGCGAGATGGCGGTGCGCGAATCGGATGGTCGCAACGCGCTCGAAGGCGGCGATCTCGGCTGGTTCGAGATGGGCGCGGTGCCGGTTCTCGTCGCCGATCTGGCCTTTTCCATGGCCGAGGGCGAGATCAGCAACCCGCTCAGCAACTCCAGCGGTTTTCACATCATCAAGATGCGCGAAATCAAGGGTGCCGCCGCGCAAAACGTCACCCAGACCAAGGCGCGACACATCCTGATCCGCACCAATGAAGTGGTCTCCGACGACGATGCCAAACGGCGTCTCTCGCAATTGCGCCAGCGCATTCTGGACGGCGAGGATTTCGCGACCCTGGCGCGCGCGCATTCCGACGATACCGGATCGGCACTCAAGGGCGGCGATCTTGGCTGGGTCAATCCCGGAGACACGGTCCCTGAATTCGAGGAGGCCATGACGGCGCTCGCGATCAACGACACTAGCGAGCCCTTCAAGAGTTCGTTCGGCTGGCATATCGTGCAGGTTCAGGAGCGGCGCAGCCAGGATGCCAGCGTCGACATCCTGCGGGTCAAGGCGCGCGAGGCCCTACAGCGGCGCAAGGCGGAAGAGGCCACGGAAGAATGGCTGCGGCGACTGCGCGACGAGGCCTATGTCGAGATCCGGCTCGATCAGACCTCATGACGCGGCGTCTTGCCATCACGCCGGGCGAGCCGGCGGGGATCGGTCCCGATCTGGTCGCGCGGCTCGCGCAACGCCCGCCAGCGGCCCAACTCGTGGTCGTGGCGGATCCGGATCTGCTGGCGGCGCGCGCCCGGAACCTGGGCCTCGACCTCCGGCTCCAGACCTTCGATCCGCGTGCCACGCCCGTCGCCTCGCCGCCCGGCCATCTGAGCGTTTTTCCGGTCGCGCTGCGCCAGCCGGCCGTCGCTGGCCAGCTCGACACCGCCAACGCGGCCTATGTGCTGGAGACGCTGGCAAGCGCCTGCGATGGCTGTCTTGACGGCACCTTCGACGGACTGGTCACGGGGCCGGTCCACAAGGGCGTGATCAACGACGCGGGGCTACCCTTCACCGGACACACCGAGTTCCTGGCCGAGCGTTGCAACGCGATTCCGGTGATGCTGCTGGCCACCCCCGGCCTGCGCGTCGCGCTGGTCACCACCCACCTGCCGCTGTCGCGGGTCAGCGGTGCGATCACGCGCGAACGTCTGGCGGAGGTCATCGGCATCCTGCATCGGGATCTGTCGCGACGTTTCGGCATCGACCGGCCACGCATCCTGGTCTGCGGTCTCAACCCGCATGCCGGCGAGGGCGGGCATCTGGGGCGCGAGGAAATCGAGGTCATCGCCCCGGTTCTGGACGAAATGAGAAGGCAAGGGATGCAGTTGACCGGCCCCCTGCCGGCCGACACGGCCTTCGTGCCGGAACGGCTCGCGGACACCGACGCCGTGCTCGCCATGTATCACGATCAGGGGCTGCCGGTCCTCAAGCATCTGGGGTTTGGACGCGCCGTCAACGTCACGCTTGGCCTGCCCATCATTCGCACCTCGGTCGACCACGGCACCGCCCTGGATCTAGCGGGAACCGACCGCACCGATCCCGGGAGCCTGTTCGCGGCGGTCGACATGGCCCTCGCGATGATCCGATCTTAACCGTTACACTGCCCGGCATCCTACGGTTGAACATCGCCACCCAACTGCGCGCGCAGGCGTTCGATTTCGGCCAAGGCCGCGGCGTTCGCTTGTAGCGCGGCTTCCTTATTTCAGCCGTTTGCATCCAGGCGGGTAACGCGCATTCGTCGAGCTCGAGCCGTTCGCCGTTCCTAAGTCGCTTCGCGCCGCCGTCTGGCGCGGCTCTGCCGGAGCCGCAGCAAGGTCCAGACCGGCCCGGAAACGGCATAAGTCAACGCGAGCGCAAACAGCACCAGCGGCGGATAGATAAAGACCACGGCGAATCCCAGCATGATGCCCACCGCCAGCAGAAAGGGCACCCTCCCCTGCAGATTCAACTGTTTAAAACTCAGATAGCGGAAATTGCTGACCATCAGCAGACCCGCGCCCGCGGTCAGAAAGGCCGCAAGCCAGGAGACATCGGCCCCATCGATCCCCAGATCGCTGGCGGTCCAGATGCCGCTGGCGACGATCGCCGCCGCGGAAGGGCTCGCGAGACCCTGGAAATAGCGCTTGTCGGCAATCCCGATCTGCGTATTGAAGCGGGCTAGGCGCAGCGCGGCGGCGGCGGTGAAGACAAAGGCCGCGAGCCAGCCAACCTTGCCGAGTTCGCCCAGCGCCCAATGATAGGCGACCAGCGCGGGCGCCACGCCGAAGGCGACCATGTCGGAAAGACTGTCGTACTCGGCGCCAAAATCGGTTTGCGTGTTGGTCATGCGGGCAATCCGCCCGTCGAAACCGTCCAGAACCATGGCCGCGAAGATCGCCAGGGAGGCCGCCTCGAAACGGTCCTGAGTGGACGCGAGCACGGCATAAAAACCCGCGAACAAGGCTGCGGTCGTGAAGAGATTCGGCAGCAGATAAATGCCGCGCGGGCGTTTACGGGGGGGTTGTGTTTCGTCCATAGTCTTTCCAAACAACAATAATGAGGGCCGACGGCAGCCATGAGTATATCGCCGGGACGCCGCAAGCGCCGAAAGAACGCCGGGGGGCGGCAATTCTCAGGATGAGTCGATGGCGTGACAAGCCTCGATGAAGATTCACCACGAGCGGCTTCAGGAACGTCACGAACGGACATCTCGCCGCCACGAATCTGTTATACACTCGGGTCAAGGTATCCGCTGTCCGAATTGATCGATCCACCGAACACGCTGTCCGCCGCCAACGACCAGCCATCAGCCTGGTTGCTCGCGGATGTTTCGCGCCCCTAAAGACCGTCCGCCAAAGGAGGCGACATGACCCAGCAACAAGCCAAGCCGCCGTTGCCCAGCGATGACAAACGCTGGAAACTCGTCAACGCCACCATGCGTCGCAACGGGTACGCGGACCACGCGCTCATCGAAACCCTGCACAGCGTGCAGGACGCCTTCGGGTTTCTCGACGAGACCGCGCTGCGCTTCGTCGCCGCCTCGCTCGATCAGCCCTTGAGCAAGGTCTATGGCGTCGCGACCTTCTATCATATCTTCATGCTCAAGCCGAAGGGCCGGCATGCCTGCGTGGTCTGTACCGGCACCGCCTGCTATATCAAGGGGGCTGGAGCACTTCTGGAAGGGATCCAGGAACGCCATGGGATCAATCCCGGCGACACCACCGAGGATGATCGGCTATCCGTGCTCACCGCGCGCTGTGTCGGCGCCTGCGGTCTCGCGCCGGCGGTGGTTCTGGATGGCAATGTGTTGGGCAAGCTGGCCCCCGATACCCTGATCGCCAAATTGGAGGCGCTGGACTGACATGCACCTGGAAGATCTTGCCGAAAAGGCTGCGGAATACCGCGCCGAGGAGGCCGCCGTCCGGCGCGAGGTTCGCGTCTGCGTGGCGGCCAGTTGTCAGTCATCCGGCTCCCTGCCAGTCCTGGAGGCGCTCACGAACGCCTGCGGAGACGGCGGCGGTTCCTGCCGAGTCAAAGGGGTCGGCTGCATGGGGCTGTGCTCCGCCGGTCCCCTGGTCGCTGTGGCGGACAAGGACTGCGGTCTGGCTGATTCAGTTCTCTATCGCGACGTGACCCCCGCCGACGCGCCCGACATCCTGGGGAGCGTCTGCGGCGCGCCGGTGGAACGCCTGCGCTGCCCGACCGACCAGCCCTTTTTTGCGCGTCAGCAGAAGATCGTGCTGGAAAACTCCGGGATCATCGACCCCGACAGCTTCAAGGGCTATGTCGCCGTGGGCGGTTACGCGGCGCTGGTCCAGGCGCTGAGCGAGATGACGCCCGCCGATGTGCTGCGCGAGGTTACCGCCAGCGGTCTGCGCGGACGCGGCGGCGGCGGCTATCCGACCGGACTCAAATGGTCGACCGTGGCCAAAACCCCCGGCGTTCAGAAATATGTCATCTGCAACGCCGACGAGGGCGATCCGGGCGCCTTCATGGATCGCGCGGTCCTGGAGTCCGACCCGCATCGGGTGCTCGAAGGCATGGCGATCGCCGCCTATGCCATCGGCGCCAACAAGGCGTATGTCTATGTCCGCGCCGAATATCCGCTGGCCGTGGAGCGGTTGCAGACCGCCATCCGCAAGGCCAAGCGCGCGGGTTTTCTGGGCAGCAAGGTCGCGGATACGCAATTCAGCTTCGAGGTCGAGATCCGTCTGGGCGCCGGCGCCTTCGTCTGCGGCGAGGAGACGGCGCTCATGGCCTCCATTGAGGGTCTGCGCGGCCAGCCGCGCCCGCGTCCGCCCTACCCCGCCGAGTCCGGTCTCTGGGGCTGCCCGACCCTGATCAACAATGTCGAGAGCTTCGCCAATATCGCCCCCATCATCCGCAACGGGGGCGACTGGTTCGCCGGCATCGGCACCGAGAAATCCAAGGGCACCAAGGTGTTTGCGCTGGCGGGCAAGATCCAGAACACCGGTTTGATCGAGGTGCCCATGGGCACCAGCCTGCGCGACATCATCGAGATCATCGGCGGCGGCATTCCCGATGGCAAGGCGTTCAAGGCGGTCCAAACCGGCGGCCCGTCCGGCGGCTGCATCCCGGAACAACATCTGGATATTGCGGTCGATTACGACAGTCTCAAAACGCTGGGCACCATGATGGGCTCCGGCGGCATGATCGTCATCGACGAGACCTCCTGCATGGTCGATGTCGCACGCTATTTCATGGAATTCTGCATGACCGAGTCGTGCGGCAAGTGCATTCCCTGCCGCGCCGGGACGCAGCAGATGCACGGTCTGCTGGACAAGATCGCCAGGGGACAGGGTACCCACGCGGATCTTGCCCTCTTGGAAGAACTCTGCGAAGTGGTCCAGGCCACCAGTCTCTGCGGGCTGGGTCAGACGGCGCCCAATCCGGTGTTGAGCACGTTGCGGTATTTTCGTGATGAGTATGAGGAGAAACTGGCGGGTGGTTGATCGTGAGGCAGGACAGTGACAACTCCTGGCCTGACAAAAGAACTGATTGCCCGCTCCAGGGCCATCGCCAAGGGACAACGCATTCGCGATCTGCAGAGGCTTGTAGAGACGTATGGCGGAAGGTCGTCGCAGTGGACGAAAAAGAGCAGCCCTCCGTTCGACATTGACGGGGAGCGCTATGAATTTCACTGGTACGAACATCACGGCGTGGGTCGGTACGAGGTCAAGCTGAAAAGGTTGCCCCAATGATCGTCAAACTGAAGCAAGCCAATTCCGACTACCCCGACCTAACCGCCGGGCAGACGTACTGCGTGATCGGGATCGAGGCCGGTGACTATCGTGTGCTGAACGACCGGGGCTTGCCCTATCTGTTTCCAGCGTCGCTGTTCATGCTGATCGATGCCAACGAACCCACGGATTGGGTGAGCGATGTCGGCACGGATGGCGAGCGCTATGCTTACCCACCGCTGCTGAACGAACCGGGTTTTTTCGAGGATTTTTTCGATGGGGTTCAGTCATCGGTCGCCACCTTCTGGCAGGTCGTCAATCAGCGATTGTCGCGCGCGGCTTGAGCAGTGCTCGGAGAAACCGACCATGGCGACTCAAACCGGCATTCCAGCGAGCCACGACCGGGACTTCTACGCCTGGGCGCTGGAGAGTGCTCACCGATTGCGCGCGGGAAATCTGGCGGGTCTGGATCTGCAACGCATCGCCGAGGAAATCGAAGACATGGGTCGCGCCGAAAAGCATGCGCTCGCCAGTCATCTCAAGATCCTGATCCTGCATCTGCTGAAATGGCGCTATCAACCGACCTTGCGAAGCCTGAGTTGGCAACTGTCGATCGCCAACGCCCGCGACGAGATCGCGGAATTGCTGGAAGACAGTCCCAGCCTGACCGGGAAACTGCCCGACATCCTTGCGCGACGCTACCCGGCCGCGCGACAAGGTGCCATCCTCGAAACCGGATTGCCCGCGGCGACCTTCCCGACCGAATGCCCGTTTACCGTCGAGCAGCTGCTCGATCCTGAATATTGGACCTGACGACAAAGGCCGTCTAACGGCATCCCGACGACCACCCTGGAGGCTCCATGGCCCAACCCGCCACCACACCGAATGTCCGCGTCGTCACGCTCCGGATCGACGACCGGGATCTGTCCGCCCGCGAGGATGAGACCATCATCGAGGTCTGTCGCGAAAACCGCATCCCGATTCCCAGTCTCTGCAATCTCGACGGACTCTCGGTGTGGGGTGGCTGCCGCCTCTGCGTGGTCGAACTGGAGGGACAGAGCCGACTCTACGCGGCCTGCTCGACCCGGGTCGCCGAGGGCATGCGGATCCAGACCAACACCGAAAAGCTCCAACGCTATCGGCGCACCATCATCGAACTCCTGTTCGCCGAGCGCAATCATGTCTGCTCGGTGTGCGTCTCCAACGGCCACTGCGAACTGCAATGGCTCGCCCAGAAATGCGGCGTCGACCATGTGCGCATCCCCTACCGGCAGGTCGCCTATCCGGTCGACAGCTCGCACGAGATGTTCCGGCTCGATCACAACCGCTGCATCCTCTGCACCCGTTGCGTGCGCGTCTGCGACGAGATCGAGGGCGCCCACACCTGGGATGTCATGAGCCGCGGCAGCGACTGCCGGATCATCAGCGACCTGGCGCGGCCCTGGGGCGAAAGCGACACCTGCACGAGCTGCGGCAAATGCGTGCAGGTCTGTCCGACCGGCGCCCTGGTCAAACAGGGCACCTCGGTGGGCGAAATGGTCAAGGATCAGCACTTTCTGCCAATTCTCGCGCGCCGGAGACATCTCTCATGAGCACACCCACCAAGATCACGGTCGCCACCGCCTGGCTGGACGGCTGTTCGGGCTGTCACATGTCCTTTCTGGATCTGGACGAGCGGCTGATCGAACTCGTCAAGAAGGTCGACATCGTCTACAGCCCGCTGGTCGATACCAAGGAACTGCCGGACCGGGTCGATGTCGGCATTCTGGAAGGCTCCATCAGCTCCGAGGACGATCTTGAAAAGGCCAAACTCTTCCGCGCGCATTGCAACCTGTTGATCAGTCTCGGCGACTGCGCGGTCACCGGCAACGTCCCGGCCATGCGGAATTCGTTCAAACTCGCCGACGTGATGGATCGCGCCTATCGCGAGAACGTCACCCTGCAACCCCAGATCCCGACGCGCGACGTCCCGGCCCTGCTGACGACCGTCAAGCCGATCCACGGCGAGGTCAAGGTCGATGTCTTCGTGCCGGGCTGTCCACCAAGCGCGGACGCCATCTGGACGATCCTGAACGATCTGATCGAGGGACGCACGCCAGACCCGAGTTCGGTGACGCGCTTCGGGGCTTGAACCGCTTTTCACCAGTCATTGACCGCCGAAAGGCAGGGGGCTCTCAGATGAACGATTCCAATCACGACACAGGCGTGATTGTGGCCCTGCTGGACCGGATGCGGACTCAGCGCCTACCGCGTGCCCTCGACATCAAGTCAAAAGTCGACCGCGGCGAACGGCTCGATAGCTTCGACATCCAGTTTCTCCAGGACGTCTTCGAGGATTCAAAAGCCCTACAGCCCAAATGGGAACAGCATCCCGAACTGAACGAGATCATCGGTACCCTCATTCATCTCTATCACGAGATCACCGCCAAGGCGTTGGAGAACGAGGAGCGGGCCGCTCTTGCGTGAATTCGTCGTGTTCCGCGCGAGAGCGGAAAAGTCGGACTGAAGATCCGTCAGATTCGCGAAAGCACAGCGTCCGCGCTCATCGAATTCACCACGTCATCAGAATTGCACGGGACCGACGCATGACCATTACCCTCGCCGAACTGCTGAAAGACAGCGCCTACACATTCAGCCAGTTTCGGCCCGAGCACATCAAAACGCTGGAAGCGTCCATCACGCTGAAGGATTCGGGAGGCAAATCGGTTCCCTACGTCACCTATCTGGTACGCGGCAAGCCGATCAAGCTCACGCCCGAGGAAGCCGTCCGCCAGCTTTACATCCTGGTGCTGCGCGACGATTTCGGCTATCCCGTCAGCCGGATGGCGGTCGAGTATGAAATCAGTTTCGGGCGCGAGAAGAAGCGCGCTGACATCTGTCTCTTCGACAAGGACAAGACCACCGCGCCCTACATCCTCGTCGAACTGAAGAAACCCAAGCTCAAGGACGGCAAAGATCAGCTCAAGAGCTACTGCAATGCTAGCGGCGCGCCGATGGGCGTCTGGACCAACGGCGAGCAGATTTCGCAGTATCACCGCAAGGATCCCAATTATTTCGAGGACATCCCCCGAATTCCCACGGCCCACGAGAAGCTGTCGGATGTCCTCGCCGAACGCTGGACGATCGACGATCTCATCCGACTGGACAAGCTCGTCGCCGAGAAAAAATCGCTCCGGGATAAGATCCTTGAAATGGAAGACGAGGTGCTGGCCAATGCCGGCGTCGATGTCTTCGAGGAATTGTTCAAACTCATCTTCACCAAGCTTTATGACGAATGGGAAGGTGGGCGCGACCGCGACCGCGATTGCAAGCGCCATCTGGTCTTCAAAAACTACGGCGACACCGAGACCGAACTGAAGGCCAAGATCCAGGATCTATTCGACAAGGCGCGGGCGAAATGGGAAGGCGTCTTCCCGGAGGGCGCGCGGATCGATCTGACCCCCAGCCATCTAGCGGTGTGCGTGGCCTCGCTGGAGGGCGTCAAGCTGTTCAACTCTAATCTCGAAGTCGTCGATGAGGCGTTTGAATATCTCATCAACAAATCCAGCAAGGGCGAAAAAGGTCAATACTTCACCCCGCGTTATGTGATCGATCTCTGCGTAAAGATGCTCAATCCGCAGGAGCAGGAAACCCTAATCGACACGGCGGCGGGCAGTTGCGGCTTTCCGGTGCATGCCATCTTTCATGTCTGGGAACAGATCATAAAGGCGGAAGGCTTGAGCAAAAGCCATCTCTTCACCACCGAGAAAAAGCCCGCCCGTTGCGAGGACTATGTGCGCGACAAGGTTTTCGCCATCGACTTTGACGAAAAGGCGGTGCGGGTCGGGCGTACCCTGAACCTGATCGCGGGCGACGGTCAGACCAACGTCCTGCATCTCAACACCCTGGACTACGAACGTTGGGACGAGAAGACCGGCGACGAGAACTGGACCGACGTTTACGGCGAGGGCTGGAAACGACTGCGCAAACTACGCCGCGACAAGACCAGCAACCGCGATTTCGGCTTTGACATCCTGATGGCCAATCCGCCCTTCGCGGGCGACATCAAAGAGACGCGCATCCTCGCCAAGTACGATCTGGCGCGCTCGGTCAGTCTGGAAAAAATCAGCAAGGTCGATTCGCAAGACCCTAACATCGTCAATGCGACGGATCGCGCGCCCACCTTTCCCGAAGCCCTGAGCGCCAGCCACGAGGTCATTTACAAGCTGGCCGATGGCAGCTACCGCAAGACCAAGCTCAAGCATCAAAACACCGTCGGGCGCGACATCCTGTTTATCGAGCGCAATCTGAGTTTCCTCAAGCCGGGCGGACGCATGGCGGTGGTGTTGCCGCAGGGGCGCTTCAACAACGCCTCCGATAAGAATCTGCGCGAATATCTCGCCGAGCATTGCCGCCTCCTGGCGGTGGTCGGGCTGCACGGCAACGTCTTCAAGCCGCACACCGGCACCAAGACCAGCGTGCTTTTTGTGCAGAAATGGAACGACGACCCGAATGCCGGGCCAATCTGCCCCAAACAGGACGACTATCCGATCTTTTTTGCCACCATGCGCGAGCCGAGCAAGGACACCTCCGGTGACAAGATTTATCGCTCCGCGCCCGACGGTAGCCCGCTGCTCGACGCTCACGGGCATTTGATCGTCAGGCATGATCTGTTCAACCATGACGGATTGACCGAGGAAGGCATCGCCGAGGCGTTTATTGAGTTTGCGAAAAAAGAGGGCTTCGGTTTTTTTCGCTAGGCCCCTTTGACGCGGCGCGCTATGCGCGGTTGTTGGAGGGGCTGGAGGCGGCGGAAGTGAGGTTAAGTTACACGCAGAAGAACAACGACATCTTCCGTATCGATAGCATTTACTTCCAAAAGCAATATTTGAAAGAGGAGAAGATCCTTCGTGTAAAAGGGAGCCGCCGACTTAGGGAATCTGGAGCAGAAGTTCGGTCCTTTGGCGCGTACTCGCTGAACAACGAAGTTCACTACCTTGATGCGGGCATACCCTTTATTCGCGGTGTAAACATGAAAGGTGGCCGCGTGAACTTCTCGAACATGCTGTACATCAGCCAGGATGCCCATGCGCTTCTCTGGAAATCAGAAATTAAGGAGGGCATGGTTCTTCTATCGATGTCAGGAACGATCGGCGAAGTAGCCATTGCTACAGACAGTTGGCCGTACCCCATCAATTCCAATCAAGACATTGCCAAAATTGATGTACGAAAGGCAATCAACCCTTTCATTTTATATGCTTTCTTGTTGTCGCGCTTTGGACAGAATTATTTGAAGCGAGAGGCTCGCGGAAGTGTACAGCAGCACGTTTTTCTGTCGCAGATAGAACAATTAGAAATCCCGAAACTTGGCACCGAATTTGAGCGAAAGATTCAGGAAACTATCGCGCTATCGGAAAGACATCAATTGCAGTCAGGGGAATTGCTACATCGGGCCGAAACGACTCTCCTTTGCGCCATCAGCTTGGACAACTGGCAACCGCTCGAAGCCCTAACCTATATCCGTAACAGCCGCGATGCTTTCGCCGCCGGACGATTGGATGCGGAGCATTTTCACCCTCGTTTCGCGGCGTTGCTAGACCAAATAAACCGAATTGGCGGCGTTTTACTGGGAGATTGGCTAATAAAAATCCAACGTGGTAAACAACCTGACTACGTGGATGAAGGTCTTCCTGTTGTGAACTCCAAGCATGTGTTGCGCGGCGTGGTACAGCTAGATGCTAACAATCGCTGTGCCGTCGCCGGAGATGATGATTTGCTCATCCAATTCGGCGACGTGCTAGTCAATGGCACAGGCGTTGGCACGATAGGTCGCTCGGCAACTTACCTGCATCACGATAAAGCTGTACCGGATAACCACGTCACCATCCTACGTCCAAAAAAAGGATTGGATGCGGTCTATTTGTCGGTGTTTATGAACTCGATAGTCGGACAAGCACAGGTCGAACAGCGTCTGCGTGGTTCATCTGGGCAAGTTGAATTGTATCCAAATGACATCGCGCAATTTCGCGTATCGCTACCCCCCGTAGACGTACAAAAAAACATTCGTCAGTTCGTAGAGCAAAGTTACGCGCAAAAACAACGCGCCACCCAACTCCTCGCCGCAGCCAAACGCGCCGTCGAAATCGCCATCGAAGACTCCGAAGCCGCCGCGCTCGCTTATCTGGAATCGCGAAAGCATCCGACAAGAGATCCCGCCGATGCCTGAAGTTCCTGAAACCGTCACGCCTGTTTGAATAAAACAGGCGTGACGCCCAGCCCGCCGATCGGTATCGCTCCTCACGACAGGTCAACTCACATGGAACTCTCCGCAATTCTGACCCCCGCGCCTGAAGGCGGATATATCGCCTTCAATCCTGAAACGGGGACGACCACGCAAGGCGAAACCGTTGAAGACGCCTTGGCGAATTTGCGCGAAGCAACCGCGCTGTATCTTGAAGAATTTCCGTTGAAAATCGTCGCCCGCCCGCTGCTCACGACCTTCGAGATTGCCGAATATGCCTAAATTGCCCATCACCTCAGGGATGGAGGCAGTCCGGGCATTGGAACGATTGGGTTTCGTGGTGGTACGTCAACGTGGCAGCCATCTCGTATTGCGCCGTCAGTCATCTGGTTGCGTCGTTCCAAATCATCGAGAAATCAAGCCCGGAACCCTGGCCGGCATTCTCAAGCAAGCGGATGTTTCTCTCGAAGAATTCATCACGGCGCGACGCACCTGAAACACTCGCGCCATTGTCAGCCCAAACCGACAGGATTTCCCGCCATGAGCCGCACCATCGCCATCGAACCCGTCACCCGCATCGAAGGCCACGCCCGCATCACCCTGCAACTCGGCGACGGGGGCGAGGTCGAGGACGCGCGTTTCCATCTCACTCAGTTTCGCGGCTTCGAGAAATTCTGCGAGGGCCGCCCCTACCGCGAAATGCCCGCGCTCACCGCGCGCACCTGCGGCATCTGTCCGGTCAGCCATCTGCTGGCCTCCAACAAGGCGTGCGACCACCTGCTCTCGGTCAGCATCCCGCCGACCGGCGAACACCTGCGCCGGATCATGAATCTCGCCCAGTTCACCCAATCGCATGCCCTGTCCTTTTTCCACCTGTCCTCGCCCGACCTGCTGCTCGGCTGGGACGCGGATCCGGCCACGCGCAACATCTTCGGCGTCATGCGTCAGGATCCCGCGCTCGCCAGGGACGGCATCCGGCTGCGCCAGATCGGTCAGAGCATCATCGAAACCCTCGGCGGCAAGAAGATCCATCCCACCTGGGTGGTGCCCGGCGGCGTCAACGAGCCGCTGACCCTGGAAAAGCGCGACGCCATGCTCAAGCTGCTCCCGGAGGGGCTGGAGATCGCCAGGCGTACCTATGATTTCTTCAAGACCCTGGTACCCAAGTTCAAGGACGAGGCGACGCACTTTGGCAGTCTGCCGACGATGTTCCTGAGCCTGGTCACGCCCCAGGGCAACTTCGAGCATTATGACGGCCTGCTACGCATCAAGGACGCCAAGGGCCGCCTCGTCGAGGACATGGTGCCGCCCGAGGACTATGAGCGGGTAATCGGCGAGGCGGTCGAGGACTTTAGCTACATGAAATTCCCCTACTATAAGCCCCAGGGCTATCCCAAGGGGATCTATCGGGTCGGACCCCTGGCGCGACTCAATAATGCGCAGGCATGCGGCACGCCCTATGCGGATGTCGCGCTCGCCGAGTTCCACATGCTTCAGGAGGAATCCGGCCCCATTGCCAGCAGTTTCCACTACCACTACGCCCGGCTGGTCGAGATCATCCACGCGCTGGAGATGATGGAGCGCCTGCTGAAGGATCCGACGATCCTCGATCATCGGGTACGGGCGCGGGCGCGCAGCAACCGCGACGAGGGCATCGGTGTCTCCGAGGCGCCGCGCGGCACGCTGATCCATCATTATCGAATCGACGAGGAGGGACTCATCACCTGGGTCAACCTGATCATCGCCACCGGACACAACAACCTCGCCATGAACCAGTCCATCCGGCAGGTCGCGGACGCCTATGTCGACGGCAACAACCTTCAGGAAGGCATGCTCAACCGGGTCGAGGCGGTCATCCGCTGCTTCGATCCCTGCCTGTCCTGCGCCTCGCACGCCTTCGGTCAGATGCCGCTGCGGATCGAACTCAAGGACGCCGCCGGACGGGTCGTCGACACCCTGAGCCGGTCCTGAGCGCCGCCCATGAAGATTCTGATTATCGGTTATGGCAGCCCCATCCGGGGCGACGACGCACTCGGTCCGCTGGTTGCGGACCGACTGGAAAACACGGGGGTTCCGGCGGGCGTGGAGGTGATGTCACGTCATATCCTCACCGCCGAGCTGGTCGCCGACATCGCGGAGCAGGACCGGGTGATCTTTCTCGATGCCGCCGTGGATGCCGCACCGGGCGAGGTCCGCTGCCAGCGGCTCGCGCCCGACGCCCACGCCCTCTCGACCATGGCCCACTTTCTCGATCCGCGGGAACTCTTGGCCTGGTGCGAGACCCTCTACGGGCGCGTGCCCGAGAGTTTTCTGGTCTCCGCCGGCGGCGACTCCTTCGACTACTCTAATTATTGCCTGACCCCGATCGGCGAGATGGCGATGGAAAAGATGTTGGATTGGGTCGACCGGCTGATGCGCGGCGAAACATCAACATTTGCAATAGCGTAATCCCTACCGCACCCGCGCAAGACGTCGGTGAGGCACGAACCGTATCTAACGATCCGGCACCTCGAACTTGGGATCGCTCAACGTCAACTCCTCGCCCAGGAATGAATCGGGGTCGCGGATCGCGGCCAGCGGCGGCAGGTCGTTGAGCGAACGCAGGCCGAAATAATCCAGGAATTTACGGGTGGTGGCATAGAGCGCGGGCCGTCCGGGCACGTCGCGATGTCCGACCACCCGTACCCACTCGCGCTCGGTGAGCGTCTTAATGATGTTGGTGCTGACGGCGACCCCGCGGATGTCCTCGATCTCGCCACGGGTGATGGGTTGGCGGTAGGCGATCAACGACAGCGTCTCCAGCAGCGCGCGCGAATAACGCGGCGCCTTTTCGTCCCACAGACGCGCGACCCAAGGCGCCACGCTCGCGCGCACCTGGATGCGAAAACCGCCGGCGATCTCCACGAGTTCGATCCCGCGCGTTCGATAGTCGGTCTCCAGTTCCCGAATCGCGTCCAGGAGTTGAGTCCGCTCCGGGCGCTCCTCCTCGGGGAACAACTCCAGCATGCGGTCCAGAGTCAGTGGACCGCCGAAGGCGATCAACGCGGCCTCGGCGATCTGTTTAAGCGAGGGCGAGGTCATCGGGCTCCGGGTGTGCCGACTCGCGCAGCCGGACATGGATGGGCGCGTAGGGCTCGGTTTGGACCAATTCCAGGATGCTGGATTTGATCAGTTCCAGCAGGGCCAGAAAGGTCACGACCGCGCCCGGACGACCTTCGTCCAGCTCGAACAAATCGGTAAAACAGAGAAAGCCGCCGCCGTGCAGTCGTTCCATGACCCGAGACATGCGCTCGCGCAGCGAGAGCGATTCCTTTTCGACCCGGTGGCTGGTGAAGAGGTCGGCGCGCGAGAGTACGCCACGCAGCGCCAGCAGCAGTTCGCGCAGATCGACCTCGGGCGGCACCCGTTGCGAATGGCCCGGCGGGATCTCGGCATGGACGGCGAAGACATCCCGCTCCAGTCGCGGCAAGGCGTCGAGATCCTGGGCGGCCTGCTTGAAACGCTCGTATTCCTGAAGACGGCGGATCAGCTCGGCGCGCGGGTCGCCCTCCTCGTCCTCTCCCGCCTCGCTGGAACGCGGCAGCAGCATGCGCGATTTGATCTCGGCCAGCATGGCGGCCATGACCAGATACTCGGCCGCCAGTTCCAGCCGCAGTTCGGTCATCAGATCCACGTATTCCATGTATTGCGCGGTAATGTCGGCGATCGAGATGTCCAGAATATCGAGATTCTGGCGCTTGATCAGATAGAGCAGCAGGTCGAGCGGTCCCTCGAAGGCGTCGAGAAAGACCTCCAGCGCGTCCGGCGGGATATAGAGATCCAGCGGAAGCTTCAGGAGCGGCGCGCCCCGCACCATGGCCAGCGGCAACGGTGTTATAGCGCCAGCCTGGATCATGGCTTCCGGCAGCGTTGCGCCAGCAGTGGTATTGATCGATTCCATCCTTTGTTTTTCTTCGTTTCCTTTGCGCCTTTGCGGTTCCAAATGCCAGATTTAGGATCCTCGGTGCTTCCGCGAGAAACACCATCTTCTTTGGTCTCGGAATTTGCCCGTCACAGCAGCGACATGGCATGACGCACCTCTTGCAAGGTCTCGCGTGCAACATCGCGCGCCTTCTCGCAACCCTCGTTGAGGACGCTGCGCACCAGTTCGGGCTGGGCCTCGTATTCCAGCGCGCGGGCCTGAATCGGCATCAGCTCGGCGAGCACGCCGTCGACGATGGGCTGTTTGCATTCGAGACAGCCGATCCCCGCCGAACGGCAACCCTGCTGGACCCAGTCGCGCACGGACTCGTTGGAATACACCTGATGGAACTGCCACACCGGGCACTTTTCCGGCTCGCCGGGATCGGTGCGGCGCACACGGGCGGGGTCGGTCGGCATGGTCCGCAGCGCCTTTTCGACCTCGGCGGGCGTGTCCCGCAACGAGATGGTGTTGCGGTAGGACTTGGACATCTTCTGCCCGTCCAGACCCGGCATTTTGGACGCCTTGGTGAGCAGCGGTTGCGGCTCGGGCAGGATCACGCGCCCGCCGCCCTCCAGATAGCCGAACAGACGCTCGCGGTCGGAGAGCGTGATATTGCCCTGCCCCTCGATCAGCGCGCGGGCGACCTCCAGCGCCTCCTGATCGCCTTGTTCCTGATAGCGGCGCTTGAGGCTGTCGAAGAGCTTGGCGTTCTTCTTGCCCATCTTGCGCTTGGCCTCCTCGGCCTTGTCCTCGAAGCCCGGCTCGCGTCCATAGAGATGATTGAAGCGGCGCGCGACCTCGCGGGTCAATTCGACATGGGCGACCTGATCCTCGCCCACCGGCACCTGTCCGGCCTTGTAGACGAGGATGTCGGCGCTTTGGAGCAGCGGATACCCGAGAAAACCATAGGTCGCCAGATCCCGCTCCTTGAGCCGTTCCTGCTGATCCTTGTAGGTCGGTACCCGTTCCAGCCAGCCCAGCGGGGTGATCATGGAGAGCAGCAGATGCAGCTCGGCATGCTCGGGCACCCGCGACTGGACGAAGATGGTCGCCGAGCCCGGATTGATCCCGGCGGCCAGCCAGTCGATCACCAGTTCGTGGGTGCTCTCCGGGATGATCGAAGGATCCTCGTAATGGGTGGTGAGCGCGTGCCAGTCGGCGACAAAGAAGAAGCACTCGTACTCGTGCTGCAACTCCAGCCAGTTTTTGAGGACGCCATGATAGTGGCCGAGATGCAGCCGGCCCGTGGGACGCATGCCCGAAAGCACGCGCGCGTGTTGTGCGGAGGCAGAAGCCAAGGGGGAACCTCGCGTCAGAAATGGAAGAGTGTTTTCACGGCGCCGGCGCCAGGCAGGAGATCGACGACGCCGATCACGAGCGGAAACAGAATGGAACCGAGCAATCCAGTGGCCAGCAGCGCTAGCAGGATGACGAGTCCGAAGGGCTCCAGCCGGGAAAACCAGACGGCAAGGCGTGGCGGCAAGAGCGCATTCAGCACCCGTCCGCCGTCCAGGGGCAACAGCGGCACCAGATTCAGGACCATCAGGAAGACGTTGATCAGGATGCCGGCGGCGCCCATCGCTTTCAAAAGCCCTCCCACCCATTGACTGGTCGGCATGAGCAGCAGACCCAGTTGGATCATTAGCCCCCAGAGCAGCGCCATGATGAGGTTGGCGCTCGGCCCGGCGACCGCCACCAGCGCCATATCGCGCCGGGGATGACGCAAATTGCGCCAATTGACCGGCACCGGCTTGGCCCAACCGAACAGGATTCCGGTGCCGAACATACTGGTGAAGAGATAGGTGATCGTGGGTACCAGGATGGTCCCGACCAGATCGATATGCCGGATAGGGTTGAAGGTCACGCGCCCGAGCATGAAGGCGGTCTTGTCGCCCAGCCGATTGGCGACCCAGCCGTGGGCGGCCTCGTGCACGGTGATTGCGAAAATGACCGGGATGGCCAGCACGGCCAGGAGTTGCAGCTGATTCAGCGTTTCCATTATTCCTCGAAGAGAGTCGCGTCGCCCTTGCCAAGTCGGACCAGCGCCGGGGGGTCGGCGGTCATGTCCACCACAGTCGTCGGCTCCAGGCCGCAGAAACCGCCGTCGATCACCAGGTCGACATGCTTGTCGAGCAGTTCGCGCATTTCATAGGGATCCGTCAGCGGTTGATCGTCATCCGGCAGGATCAGCGTGGTGCTCAGGATGGGTTGATTGAGTTCGGTCAGCAGCGCGCGACAGATTTCATGATCGGGCACGCGGATGCCGATCGCCTTGCGCTTAGGGTGCAGCAGGCGTCGCGGCACTTGCTTGGTGGCCTCGTGAATGAAGGTGTAGGGGCCGGGCGTCAGGGTTTTCAGGAGCCGGAACGCTTGGTTGTCGATGCGGGCATAGGTGGTGATCTCGGAGAGATCGCGGCAGACCAGGGTGAAATTGTGCTTGTCGTCCAGCCGACGGATGCGGCGGATACGCTCCATGGCCGATTTCTCGCCGATCTGGCAGCCCAGGGCATAGGAGGAATCGGTCGGATAGACCACCACGCCGCCTTCCAGCAGAATCTCGACCGTGCGGCGCACCAGCCGCGCCTGCGGGTTTTCCGGATGGATTTGAAAGAATTGCGCCATATTCCAGTTGTTTATCCTCCCAGCAGTGTGCGAAACACGCCGGGTTTGGCCAGTGCCGGGTCGAAGTCGCGTGCCAGGTGGCGCCAATCATGCCAGATTGGCGTGCAATCCTCCGGCAGCGGTGGAAGACGACCGAGTTCGAGCCAGGGATTCTCCGGCCCGTGAAAATCCGATCCCGCCGAAGCGAGCAGATGCTGCTCACGGGCATGGCGCGCAAAGGTAAAGGCGTCATCCCGACTGTGACTGCCCGTCACCACCTCGATCGCCACCCCGCCGTGCTCGCGAAATTCGCCCAGCAGCGCCTGCACCCGCGTGCGGGTCAGCCCATAGCGGGCCGGATGGGCAACCACCGCCTGACCGCCAGCCGCGCGGATCCAGCCAACCGCCGCCTCCAGGGTTGCCCATTGACCAGCGACATAGCCCGGCTTGCCATTGGTGAGAAAGCGTTTGAAGACATCGCCGGTGTCGGCCGCCAGCCGCCGATGGACCAGAAAACGGGCAAAGTGGGTACGCCCAATCAAGACACCGTTGGAGAGCGCCTTCGCCCCTTCATAGGCTTGCTCAATCCCATGCTTGGCAAGTCGGCGTCCGATTTCCTCGGCCCGCCAGGCACGAAAATCCATCAAACCCGCGAGCCCGGTCTGAAGCGCCGGATTGTCGATCTCCAGATTCAGACCCACGATATGCACGGTTCGCGCACCCCAGGTGACCGAGATCTCGACGCCCGGAATCAGCGTAATGCCCAGTTCGCGTGCCACCGCGCCGGCTTCCGCCAGTCCTTCGGTCGTATCGTGATCGGTGAGCGCGAGAACGGTCACGCCAGCCGCCGCGGCTCGCCGCACCAACAGGCCAGGCGTCAGGGTACCGTCGGATGCCGTCGAATGCGTATGTAAATCATAAATTGAGTTCATCGGTCTAGTTTACCCGAAGGCGGGAGACCGCGTGAGCGCAGAACCCGGACGGAGACACATCGAGTTGCTATGCTTCTATATCAAGTCCCAACCAAGCGTCGAGGCTAACCGCAAGGTTGCGGCCACTCACAACCATGCAATTCACTCTGGATTCGGTATAAGCTCAGGCGCAATTGCGCCGTCTTTTTCGTCAAGAGATGCTCGACCATCATGCTGCCACCTATCGATATGTCCTACATCGCAGATCAGCTCGTCGAACCGGGCGACGAGATTCAACGTGCCTTCGAGGAGTCGAAGACTCCCATCGAGCCAAACCCTCGGGTGCTTTTGATTGGACTCGAACGTTTATTGGACATCCTCCGCGCGGCCGAACAGGAGAGCCTGGCGGACTCCGCCCAGGCGCTCCGCGCTGCAACCGGATCGGAACCCTCGGCTCTCCTCGATCACGGGATGGATCTGCTCCTCCAGCTCGCGGCGCTGAGCAAGCGTCTCGATCTACCGCTTCAGGCACATGCGCTTGAGCAACTCACACTCCCGCTCTGCTGCTGGATACTGCGCCGAGGTGGCGAACTGACGCATCCGGAACCCGTGATCAACGCCGCCGCCCAATTGGCCAACAGCCTTCGCGAACCCGATCAGTTAGTGGAACTCTTCGGACTGATGAACGAGATCATCGACGGCATCGGCCTCGAACGCGCGCTGGAGTCGGAAACGACAAACCCCGCACGGCCCTGGCGCGTCTTGCTCCTGAATCGCGGCATCGTTGCCACCCGCAGCCACCAGCCATCTCTGATGGATGACGCCTTTGACGCCATCGTCGAGCATCTGCCAGAAGACGCGCCGGATTTTTTCCGGGAAGGTATCGGTCAGATGGAAGTTCTGAACTACCCGGCGCAGGTGCGCGAGGTCATGCAGCGTTACTTCGATCGCTGGTGTACGGGGCAGCGGCTGCATTGACCCAAAACCGTGTCTGGCGGTTACAACCCGCCGGCCTTGGGCTTAAAGGCTCGGTTCAGGCCCGGAATCTCCCGGCCTGATCCCGCAACTCGCCGGCAAGCCGGGTCAGTTGCCGACCAGCCGCCTCCAGTTGGGTCATCCCCGCGCTTCCTTCATGGGTGGCATCGCTGATCGCCACGATCCCCTGATTGATTTCATTGGCCACTGCGGTCTGTTCCTCGGCGGCGCTGGCGAGGTGGGTCATGGTCGCGGAAATCCCGTCGACGGCCGTCGTGATCGCCTCCAGCGCCTGGCCAGCCTGACCGACCATCCATTCGGTCGAATTCGCCGCCGTGTCGCGGCGGGAGCACATCCCGATGCTCAGGGGCAATCTGAGGACCACCCTGCTCTTGGTCTTCGAGGATGTTCTGAAGGATCTGCCGGCGACCCTCATCCTGCGGCACTTCAACTTCAACACGCTCGCCGTGCGCGCTTTCGAACTGGCCTCCGACGAGCATCTGGCCGATTCGGCCCCGGCCGCGCTCACCATCGGACTGGCTGGCCTACTCCCGGTCATACTGTGCAGTCGTTCCATCATCCGATCCCGCGATGCCATTCAACATAAGGCGCGCGACGTCACCATTGTCCTGGAAGACGGCCCCATCAGCTGTCTGCTCGGTCCGAGCGGCTGCGGCAAGACCACGCTGCCGCGCGCCATCGCCGGCTTCGAGCCGATCGCCCGCGGCGAGATCCTGATCCATGGTGGGCGGGTGTCGACGCCGGGGCGGACCGTTGCGATAAAGAGGCGCGGCGCATCGGCATGGCGTTCCAGGGTTTCGGTCTAATTCCGGATCCGTCGGTGGAACGCAACATCGGCTTCGGGCTGCGGCACCGCCCGCGCCGCCATCGCGTCGCCCGCGTCGGCGAACTGCGG
>NZ_CAIPNF010000287.1 GCF_903866365.1 uncultured Thiocystis sp. | reverse complement strand
CGGCGATATAGCCGCCATCCTTGATCGGGCGCCCGAGGATACGCCACAGGTCGGAGATGTCCTTGGCCGGGCCGTCGAACAACTGGATGGCGCGATCCGGCATATGGAAGTCGATCATCTGACCGTATTCGATGTCGCCCATGCCCTGATTGTTGCCGATGACCAGCGTCAGGAAGGACACGATCATCATGCGTCCGTCGGTCATGTTGCGGTCGAAGAGGTCGAGCGGATAGGCGATCCGCATGTCCTCGGTCGCCTCGTCGATGTAATAGACCAGCGCGTCGACGCCCTTGGTGAAGTCGTCGGTGGTGGAGACCTCGACGTTGGTGCCGGTGGAGGACTCGGCCGCGAAGTGGGCGGCGGCCTCCAGATAGCCGATGCCGCTTTTGGGCTTCATCCGGTAGGCGACGAGGATGTGCTTGCCGCCCGCGATCAGGTCGGCTTCGGTGAGGCTCAGGTCGGAGTAACGCGCGGACTGGTCAAGTGCCATGTAACGTCTCTATCTGGATGGTGATGGGCGTCGATGCCCGTGGCGAAGGCGGGTGCCGAGATGGACCGGATCCAGTCGGCTGGAGGATTCCCCCCCGCGATGAATTTCCAGGTAGATTACAGGTAAATTGGACATAAAAATATTATGAATTTCTTATTCATCTAATAAGCTTTTCGATATGGAAGCGGTTGTCCGTCATCCTTGACGTGTATGCCATTTGCGACATGGCGTCAATCATGGCCAGGTGCTGACCTGAAGGTTTTGAATCGAAGTGAAAAACCGTAGGCGAGATAAGGTGCCGCCCTCGGTATCCTGGATCTTTGGGATGTTTCGGCAGACCTGTCTGCTTGTTGCCTTAAGGCCGTTGGTTGGACCGCGTATCGGGTCGGTGGGCTTGAGAGTTCGGGAAGCGCGGCCGTATGTTCCGAGCTTACAAACTTGCTTTCGATAACCTTGTTGGTGTAAAAATGCGACAGGGTATGAGGGTGTGTCTTTTTTTCGCCCAATCTGTTGCAAAACGCGATGCGCTCCACTATAGTTCAACCCGCAAAGCATGATTGCGTACAGTTTCAGCAGTCTAGTCTGACAAATTCACAACAGCGGAGAACAGCATGAACAAGAAACTTCTAACCCTGGCAGTCGCCGCCGCCCTGGCTGCGCCCGTCATCGCTCCTTCCACCGCCTCGGCGGAAGCCATCGTCTATGGCAAAGTTCACGTTTCTCTCGATTATGCGGATGTCAAAAATGTCGTGCGGCCGACCTACGGCTTCGCGCGTGACGACGCCGGCGCGGTAATCCTCGATGTCAACGGCAACCCCACGTTCGTGAAAACCGCCGATGGCGTGGATTTCAAAGGCTGGGGCATGTCCAGTAACGGCTATATCCCAGGCGAAGGCCGTGCCAGCCGTTTGGGCTTCAAGGGCTCCGAGGATCTGGGAAATGGCCTTAAAGCCATCTATCAGTTGGAGTTCGGTGTCAATCTGAACGATACCAGCGACAACGTCCTTAACAATAGCGATTCGATCACCTACCGGAACAGCTTCGTCGGCCTGGCTGGCGACTGGGGTACCTTCCTCATGGGTCGTCATGACACCCCGATGAAGATCTCCACCAGCAAGCTGGATCTCTTCGCCGATACCATGGATGACTACAACGGCACCGTTGGCTTCCGCGATCTGCGCGCCGATAACGTCGTTGCCTACATCAGCCCCAGCTGGAGCGGCTTCCAGTTATCGGCCGCCTTCGTCCCGTCCGGCGGCGCCACCGGCGGTGGCAATGGTCTGAACCTCGAAGAAGACAGCATTGCCGACACTTACTCGCTTGCGGCTATCTACAGCAATGGACCTTTTTACGCCTCCGCCGCCTTCGAGAATCTGAACAGCGAGCACTTCAACAGCCAGACCACAGCGCTTGACGGCAATGACTGCCCGGTGAACACCCCGATCGATCCGACAAACCCGAATAGTCCCTACACGACGACCTGCGGTTTCCAGGATAGCGACGCACAATCCTGGCGTCTTGGCCTGGGTCTCCTCGACTGGAACGGCTTCAGTCTGACCGCGATCTACGAAAATCAGGATCAATTCAATAACGACAAGTTTGCTGGTTACATCGATCCAGCCAACCCGGCCGTTACCTGGAATATTCCCGCTGCCCCCAACGATGCCGATCTTTGGCAGATCCAGGCCGGCTACGCCTTTGGAAACAGCATGGTCAAGGCCATGTATGGACAGGCCGATTACTCGGGCGACAACATCGTTGCGGGTGCTGATTGGGTGTCCGTCAACGGCGGCGAAGCCTTCCTAGTGAACAGAACTCAAGCGATGGACTACGAGGTAACGACTTGGTCCGTTGGTTACGACTACAACTTCAGCAAGCGCACCAAGGCGTATGCACTCTACACGGACAAGGATAGCGACCTGGAAGACATCGTTGCCGGTTCCAAGTGGAGCGGCTTCTCCCTGGGCGTGATGCACAGCTTCTAATGCTGTCAAGCCTCGCTTATTAAGGAATCGCTCGGATGCGATAAAAATGGGGTCTTCGGGCCCCATTTTTTTGTCTGCGTTAACCGCTGAAATCAGCGGCCTCGATCGTTTTGGCGCCGTTGGGCGTCCCCAGGATCAGCACATCGGCTGGCCTCAGCGCAAAAATGCCGACCGTGACCACGCCGGCGAGATTGTTGACCTGCTGTTCAAATTGCAGCGGATCGGTGATTTCCAGATGCTGCACGTCCAGGATCAGGTTGCCGTTATCGGTCACGAATCCCTCGCGCCAGATCGGCGTTCCGCCCAGTCGAACCAGCTCGCGCGCCACATAACTGCGCGCCATCGGGATGACCTCCACCGGCAGCGGGAAGCGACCGAGCACCTTCACCAGCTTGCTTTCGTCGGCAATGCAGACGAATTGCCGGCTCGCCGCGGCCACGATTTTCTCCCGCGTCAGCGCGCCGCCGCCGCCCTTGATGAGTTGCAGTCGCTCATTGGACTCATCCGCGCCGTCGACATAAAGCGATAATTCACCCGCGCCGTTCAGGTCGAGAACCGGGATGCCGTGCGCCTTGAGCCGTTCGGTGGACGCTTCCGAGCTGGAAACCGCCCCTTCGATACGCCCCTTGATGGTGGCGAGCGCATCGATAAAGTGATTGACGGTGGAGCCGGTCCCGACACCGATCACGCCGTTCTCGACATACGCCAGCGCAGCCTCGGCGGCCTGTTTCTTCATGGCGTCCTGATTCATTCAATGTTCTCCGGGTTGGGTTGATGGGAAGCTGATCATCATAGCAGAGGCTCTCGCGACACCGCTTTGTGCACTCCTGAAAACGGCCAATCGCTCAGATAAATGCTGGCGCCGATCCGCCAGTCAGGCGCGGTTGATCGTAAACGCGACATTCCGTGATCACGGATTCCAGCGGAATGTCCCAGGGACGGGGCTCGATGCGCTCGATGCGCTGGCAGTCGTGAGCGAGACCGAGCAGGCGGGGGCGTCGCCAGGATCGGCGCAGTCTGAGATAGGCCAGGGTACGATCATAGAAGCCCCCGCCCATGCCGAGACGATGACAGTCGGTATCGAATCCGACGAGGGGCATGAGCAAGAGGTCAAGGTTCCAGGGCAGTGTGAGCCGACGTCCGCGGGCGATGGGCTCCGGGATGCCGAAGCGGTTGGGACGCATGCGGTCGCCTGGACGGAAACGCGCAAACCAGAGTTTTCCTCGGCCCCAAGGGGTGTTCCTGGGTCTCAGGATGGGGAGATAGCAAGCTTTGCCGCGTGCGTGGGTCAGGAGGGGGCGTGGATCGAGTTCGCCGTCGGTCGGCCAATACAGTGCAATCCGTCGGGCGCGAAGATACAGGCGATGATGCCAAAGCCGCTGCGTCACTCGCGCGGCGTGCTGGCGCTGTTGGCGAGGCGAAAGCTGTCGACGCGCAGCTCTGAGTTCACGGCGTTGCGTCTGAGATGATCGCTGGGGTTGCATGGAGTGAGGGACACCCCCCATTGACGCCGTTATCGGTCTTCGTTCTTGAACCAAGCGGTTCAAGTGGGGACACTCGGCTAGACTTCAGGCTTTCCGCTCGAAGACGGACATGCTCAACAGCCTTGCTGTCATATCCCCTGGGTAGCAATTAGGCTCAAGAAAATACCCAGACCATGATCGAACGCTACAGGGGGTGTCTTGAGAACAAGGCTATACCCTTTCATTCGAGGCGTCCAGCGGCGGTTCGACTGACGGGACAACGGCCGGCTCTTCGGCCAGGGCCATGGACAACCGATCCTGGAGTTCGCGCAGACGCCGTCCGGAATCCTGAGTGAGGTCAGGCTGCGCGCGCTGAAGCTGGATGAGGTCATGCGCGATGTTCAACCCCGCCATCACCGCGATGCGGTCGGTGCCGATCACCCGGCCGTTTTGACGAATCTCGCGCATGCGATGGTCGAGCAGACGGGCGGACGCCTTCAAATCGTCCTGTTCATGGGGATCGCAAGCGATCCGATATTCTTTTTCCAGGATCTTGACACTGACCTGTAGCGGCTCGTCGCTCACAAATTTTCCTCCATTGCGCGCAACCGGGACAGCATGGCTTCGACGCGGCTACGGCTCTGCTCGGTTTTTTCGATCAATTCGCCGCGTTCGGTGACCAAGGTCTCCTGGCGCGCGCGCAGGGTGTGATTTTCGTCCCGAAGCCGTTGATTCAGGCGGATCAGGGCGTTGATCTGCTGCTCCAGTTCGTCGAGGTCAAGGTCGAAGTTGGCCAATGTCCGCGGCTCCGTTGAAATTCCTTGCACTATAGAAGGGGCGTCGCGAGCGGTCAATCGGGCTGAAGCGCATGCTATGATTCAATAGCTATTTCTCAATGTTTAGGCGTATCCACTGCGATACGGAGGTTTCCACGGACATCGACTATGATCGGATTGGCCGCTTGCTGGAAGTCAGCCCTTTAAATCCGTCACCTGGCGAAGCACATGGAATCCTGTGCGGTCTTCTCTGCGGCGGCGACCCGGATCCGCTGGACGCCTGGTTCCTGCAACTCCTGCCTGCTGCAGAGCCTACGGAGCCCGCCGATCCGCTGCTCGCCGGGGTCCGCGAAGGTCTGAGCGATCTGGCGACCGCGACTCAAATCGGGATACGCGATCCGGATCTCGGCTTCCGCCCGTTGCTTCCGGACGACGACCGTCCGCTGGCGGAGCGCGCGACCGCGCTCTATGACTGGGTGCGGGGATTCCTCTTCGCCTTCGGCGTGCTGGGCGTCGCGGAGCGTGATCTGTCCGCGCAGACCCGCGAGATTCTGCGCGATTTTGCCGATCTGACGCGGATGGATCTCGATGACCTTGACGATGCCGAAGAAAACGAGGAGGCGCTGGCCGAAGTGACCGAATTCATCCGGGTGGCGGCAATGCTGATTCATGACGAGCGGGCGAGTCCAGGCGACGCGTTCCGGCAGCTATGAACGCGACCGAATACAAACGCCGCCGGCGCGTCCTGTTGAAGTCCATCGGTCCCGATGGTCTCGCGATCCTGCCGGCCGCGCGCGAAGCGATCCGCAATCGCGATGTCCATTATCCCTTTCGCCAGAGCAGCGATTTCAGCTATGTTTCTGGTTTCCCGGAGCCTGACGCCTTCGCGATCTTCGTGCCCAGACGCAAGGAGGGCGAATTCATTCTTTTCTGTCGACCCCGTGACGCGGAGCGCGAACAGTGGGATGGGGCGCGTCTTGGTCTCGAAGGCGCGATTGAGCGTTTTGGCGCCGATCAGGCCCATCCCCTCGATGAGCTGGACGGGATCATGCCGACCCTGATCGACGGGCGGACTCGGCTGTACTATCCGATCGGCACCGACGCGGGTCTCGATCAGCGGGTGATGGGCTGGGTGAATCGGGTCCGCGCCAAGATTCGCACCGGCGCGGTCGCCCCCGACACCTTCATCGCCATCGAATCCCTGCTGCACGAACAACGGTTGCGCAAAAGCAAGACCGAGGCGGCCCTGATGCGTCGCGCCGCGCGCATCTCCGCCCAGGCCCATCGACGCCTGATGCGCCATTGCGCCCCCGGCGTGAAGGAACTGGATCTGGAGGCTGAATTTCAGCATGCCTGCGCCACCGCCGGCGCCCGTTTCAACGCCTATCCGATGATCGTGGGCGGCGGCGCGAACGCCTGCGTGCTGCATTACATCGCCAATGACGCCGTGCTGCGCGACGGGGATCTGGTGCTGATCGACGCGGGCTGCGAACTCGACGGCTATGCGTCCGATATCACCCGCACCTTTCCGGTCAATGGCCGCTTCAGCCCGCCCCAGCGCGAACTGTACGAACTGGTGCTCAAGGCCCAGCAGGCGGCCATCGACAAGGCCCGGCCCGGCTGCCGTTGGAACGAGCCACACGAGGCGGCGGTGTGGGTGTTGACCCAGGGTTTGATCAAGCTTGGCATTCTGTGTGGCGAGCTCGACCAACTCATCAAGGATGAAGCTTACAAACCCTATTACATGCACCGCACCGGTCACTGGCTTGGGATGGACGTGCACGATGTTGGCGCGTACAAGCGTGATGGCGCGTGGCGCGTCTTCGAGCCCGGCATGACGTTAACCGTGGAGCCGGGACTCTATCTGCCGGACACGGAAGCGGTGCCGGAACCCTATCGCAAGATCGGTATCCGGATCGAGGACGATGTGCTGATCACCGAGGAGGGCAACGAGATTCTCTCCGCGGCGGCCCCCACGCAGCCGGACGAGATCGAGGCGTTGATGGCGGGGCCTCGTCCAGCACGTTGAAGAACGGGTGCGCTAATGATGGAGATGAGCTTTGCGATGCTGCACGAATACGACGTAGCGATTATCGGTGGCGGTCTGGTCGGCGGCAGTCTGGCCTGCGCCCTGGCCAGTACCAAACTCAAGGTCGCGCTGATCGAGGCGGTGCCGACGGTTGCCGCGCAACACCCCAGTTACGACGAGCGCGTCATCGCGCTCTCGCTGGGCAGCCAGCGGATTTTCGAGGCCATGGGTCTGTGGCCGGACATGGCGCCCGAGGCGGAGCCGATTCTGCAGGTGCATGTCTCCGAACGGGGGCAATGCGGCATCGCCCGGCTCGATCACGCCGAGGAAGGCGTCGCGGCGCTGGGCGCGGTCGTGCCGGCGCGGGCCATGGGCGTGGCGATCCGCGTGGCGCTCGATCATGCCGACAACCTCGAACTCCTCTGTCCCGCGCGGCTGATCGCGCATCGCGTGCGCGGCGACGGGATGGACCTTGAGATTGAGATGGGCGGGGAGACCCGTCATCTGCGCACCCGTCTGCTGGTGGCCGCCGACGGCGGCGATTCGGCCATCCGCGAACGGCTCGGCCTGAAGGCGCGGGAGCATGCCTATGGTCAGGATGCCATCATCACCACGGTCACGCCGGATCGTCCCCGGACGGGCGTGGCCTTCGAGCGGTTTACCGACTCCGGTCCCCTGGCGCTGCTGCCCATGACCGGGGGCCGCTATTCGGTGGTCTGGACCTGTCGCGAGCACGAGACCGCCGACCTGCTCGCGCTCCCGGATAGCGAGTTTCTGGCCCGTCTCCAGGATCGTTTCGGGTATCGGCTGGGGCGTTTGACGCAGGCCGCTCCGCGTCGCGCCTACCCGCTCCGGCTCCGGCTGATCCGCGCTCCGGTTCAGGAGCGTCTGGTGCTGATCGGCAACGCGGCGCACAGCCTGCATCCGGTCGCCGGCCAGGGCTTCAATCTGGGTCTGCGGGACGTGGCGGCATTGGCCGAGGTGCTGGCGCTGTGCGCGGTCGCGGGCGTCGACCCCGGCGCGGCGGCGACCCTGTCCGACTATGCGCGCTGGCGCGGTCGCGATCAGGCCGGCACCGCCAGTCTGACCGACGCGCTGGCGCGACTCTTCGTCATCCCCTGGGCGCCGGTTCGGTTCGTCCGCGGGGCGGGGCTGCTGGGGCTGGATCTGCTGCCCTGCGCGCGCCATCGGCTCGCCCGACGTTTCATGGGACTGGGTGGTCCCCTGCCGCATCTGGCGCGCGGACTTGCATTGCCAGCATTGGAGCATCCGCATGACTGATTCCACGCAGTCCTTCGATGTCGCCGTCGTCGGCGGCGGTATGGTCGGCGCGGCCTTCGCCTGCGCCATGTCCGGCAAGGGCCTCTCCATCGCCGTGATCGAGTCGCGCGCGCCGCTT
>NZ_CAIPNF010000286.1 GCF_903866365.1 uncultured Thiocystis sp. | reverse complement strand
TTCGACGCTCGATCCGAGGATCTTCCAAGGAGGTGAAATGCTCAAGAATGCTTGCTGACATGAGAAACTCCAATCGTCGTTTCTCGCTAGCATCCGTCAACTACCCGAAAAACGGAATGTTTAAACGCGCTCGCCCTGGGATGATGATGAGGAGCGACGACCCGTTTATCATGTCTCGAGCCGGTTCGCTGACGAGCCGATCTCTGTCGCCACTTGACACTTCTTTTTTTCACGAGGAGACAACCTTGACGATTCAACGCTATACCTTACTGCAACGGCTGCTCCACTGGCTGATCGCCCTGATGGTCTTTGGCCTGCTCGCCGCCGGGTTCACCTTCTGGAGCCTGGGTTATGAAGGCCTTGTGGGCCTGTTCGGCGAGGAACTGACCAATATGCTGTACAAAATCCATAAGACCTTCGGCATCCTGCTGCTCCTGCTGATGATTGCGCGCATCGCGCTGCGGCGCGTCTCGCCGGCGCCGCCCTATGACCCGCCGCTCAGTGGCGTCGAGCGTATGGTCGGCGGCGGCATCCACCTGCTGCTCTATGTGTTATTGATCGGACTGCCGATCGGCGGCTGGCTCGCGACCGCGGCCTCGGGTTATCCCATCCAGTTCTTCGACCTGACCCTGCTGGGAATCATCGGCGAGAATAAGGAACTGGGCGCAACCCTGTTCCTCTATCACGGTATCGGCGGCCTGGTCGTGCTCGGACTGGTGCTGGTGCACACCGCCGCCGGCCTTAAGCATTGGCGCCTGAAAGATGGAATCATGACCCGGATCAGCCTGCCCTGATCCAGGCATTGGCCACACGGCCATTCAATGAAGCCGTTCGTGGCGAGTCCTGAGCCCGTCGCAGGATCGAACCACGAACGGATGCATGGTCACCACGCACGCGGATATGCGCTTTTCCGGAAATCACCGAAGTTGTTATTTTTAAATCCTGTCAATCCTGTCCATTTGCTGATGGCGGCGATTTCGGTCCCCGCCAGGCTCCCCACCGACACGGGCGCCAGCCGATCGTCATTGGCGCGATCCGCGCGGTGTAACGCGAGCGCAGCAGCGCCACGGCATCCTTCAGGGGTTGTCAGCGACGCAATATCAACTCAAATCAGCGCGCGTTCTGGCACCCGGCGCAGAGACCATAGACGACCAGCGAGTGATCCTCGATCCGAAAACCATGCTCGGCCGCAATGGCGATCTGCCGATCCTCGATCAGAGAATCGACGAACTCCACGATCTTGCCGCATTTAATGCAAACCAAGTGGTCGTGATGACTGCCGCTGTTGAGCTCGAAGACCGATTGTCCGCCCTCGAAATGGCGACGGCACACCAGCCCCGCGCCTTCGAACTGGGTCAGGACGCGATAGACGGTGGCCAGCCCGATCTCTTCGTCCTGACTCAGGAGTTCCTTGTAGACATCCTCCGCGCTCAGATGCCGCTTTCCGCTGTGTTCGAGAATCCCCAAAATCTTGACCCGAGGCGCCGTCACCTTGAGACCGGCCTGTTTGATCTGCTGATTTTCCAATGCTTGTTCCCCGCCGTGCGCTGGAGTGACCAGGATTGCTCGAATCGAACCTGGATTGACATGCGGCGCCCCGTGATCGGGAGTCGACGCTGCTGTATGATGAGGCGGTTTAGCGCAAACTCACCCTTAGAGCAAGATGCGAAAGATTTTCAGTTTCCCCATGATCGGCTGTCTGGTTCTGCTCGCCGCCTCCGGTTGCGCGCGGGATCGGAAACCGGAAGAGACCCGTGCGTCACTCCTGGAAGACCTGCCATTCGTCTATAAGATGACAGTGCAGCAGGGCAATATCCTCACCGAGGAGATGGTCGACAGCCTGGAGCTTGGCATGACCCGGCGTCAGGTGAGCTTCCTGCTTGGCACCCCGCTGCTGGCGGACTTTTTCCACGGCGATCGCTGGGACTACGCCTACACCATCCAGCGCGGCCACCAGCCCATGGAAAAGCGTTTTCTCACGCTGTACTTCCAGGACGATGCGCTCGCGCGTATCGAGGGCGACATTCGGCCGGATGCCAAGCGAGGCGAGTCACGCGAAGCAAAAGAAATTGTGGTTTCGGTTCCGGATTACCAGGAACGCAAAGGGTTGCTGACGAGAGGTTTACAAACCATTGGACTCGAACCCAAGGAGTGATCTGCGTCCGCATGGGCCAGCTGCGCTGATGGATCGGTCAGGCATCATCCGACTTGCTCCGCGTCATTGATGGCGCTGTCGATCTTTCTGGGCGTGTCGCTTGCGCGCTTTCTTCGGGTCCGCGAGATCAAGGGACGGTAGATTTCGACCTGATCGCCGTCTTCCAGCAGTTGATCGAGTTTGATCTGCCGGCCGAAGATCCCGACCTTGTTGACCGCCAGATCGATCTCGGGAAACCGCGCCAGGTACCCCGGATTGCTTGATCGCTTCCCGAACAGTGACGCCGGCCCGGACATCGAGAGGACACAGGATCTGATCGTCGTCCCCGACATAGGCCACGGAGACATGCAGATAATCAGTCGCCATAGACCTCATCGGCGCGCTTGCAGAAGGCATCCACCAGCGAGTTGGCGATCTGGCTGAAGACGGCCCCGAACGCCTTGTCGATCAGGCGTCCCGAAAATTCGAAATCCAGCTCCAGTTCCACCTTCGAGGCATCCTCGCGCAGCGGGATGAAATTCCAGCCGCCCACCAGTTTCCGGAAGGGGCCATCGAGCAGATCGATATCCATGCGCCGATCCCGATCAAACCGATTGCAGGTACTGAAGGTCTGATGAATCCCCATTCGGGCCACCTCGATCCGCCCGCAGATCCGATCCTCGGACTCGGAAATCACCTGGGTGCTCTGACACCAGGGCAAAAACTTCGGATAGGATCCCACGTCATACACAAGATCGAACATCTGCGATGCCGAGTGCGACACTAAGGCGCTTTTTCTAACGATAGCCACAGCTAATCCAAACCAATCAGCTTCAGAAGGCCGATGGCATTCAAGAGGACGATAGCCACGCCAATGGGGGCGACATAGCGGATCGGCAAGCGCCACAGGCGATAGCCGATGCCGTCGCCCATGCGAAGCTCGTCGGTGAAGGAAGACCTTGCCAGCATCCAGCCGGCAAAGATGACGATCAGCACGCCGCCGAGCGGCAGCAACACATTAGCCGCGACGAATTCGCACAAGTCCATGAAGCCCATCCCGAGGCTCAGACTGAAATGGAGGTCGTCGCGGTCACCTGAATCTCCCGCTAGAGAGCGATCTGTTCGCGCACGGCAGCGGCCAACCGCTCGGCAAGACGGCTGACCTGATCGCCGTCCACGCCCTCGACCATGACCCGCACCAGCGGCTCGGTGCCAGAAGGCCGTAACAGCACTCGCCCGCGTCCTGCGAGTTCGCACTCGGCGGTGGCGAGCGCATCCTGAATCGCCGGCAGTCCGACGATGTCGCGCCGCTCGTCGAGCCGCACGTTAAGCAGGACTTGCGGATAGCGGTCGACCTCGGCGCCCAGTTCGTCAATGCTGGCATCGAGTCGCTGGAGCGCGGCGAGCACCTGGAGCGCCGCCACGATGCCATCCCCGGTACTGGTGCGATCACGACAGATGATGTGCCCCGAAGGTTCGCCGCCGAGAATGCCATCCGTGAGTTTGAGCTGTTCCATGATATAGCGGTCACCGACCCTGGTCCGCGCAAAACCGATGCCCAGTCGCTGCAGGGCATGCTCGAACCCGAGATTGCTCATCAGGGTTCCCACGACCTCGCCGCGCATGGTCCCCGCCACCTGCCGGGACTTCGCGATGATATAGAGAAGTTGGTCGCCATCGAGCAGATGGCCCCTGGAATCGCACATCAGGACGCGATCGCCGTCGCCGTCGAAGGCGATCCCCAGCGTGGCCCCTTGCTCGACCACGGCCCTGCACAGTGCCTCGGGTTTGGTGGAACCCACCTCGCGGTTGATGTTGAATCCATCGGGTTCGGTGCCGAGACGCACGACCTGGGCGCCAAGCTCCTCGAAGACATAGGGGGCGGTGTTATAGGTCGCTCCGTTGGCGCAATCGACCACGATTTTATAATCGCGGAAGTCCATCGACGCTGGAATCGTGCCCTTGCAGAACTCGATATAGCGCCCGTTCGCGTCCTCCACCCGCTGAACCTTGCCCAACTCGCTCGACGCGACGGTGCGCAGCGGTTTGTCGAGTTCGGCCTCGATGGCTAGTTCGACCTCGTCCGGCAATTTATCGCCATCGGCCGAGAAGAATTTGATTCCGTTATCCTGATACGGATTGTGCGAGGCGGTGATGACGATGCCGGCGGAGGCCCGAAAGGTCCGGGTCAGATAGGCCACGCCGGGCGTCGTCATGGGTCCGAGCAGTCGGATGCTCACGCCCGCCGCCACCAGACCCGCCTCCAGGGCCGACTCGAACATATAGCCGGAGATCCGGGTGTCCTTGCCGATCAGAATCTTGCCGCGTCCATTCCCGAGCACGCGCCCGGCGGCCCAGCCCAGCTTTAACACGAAATCCGGGGTGATATACCCCTCGCCGACCCGCCCGCGAATGCCATCGGTGCCAAAATAGTGACGCATGGACTCAATGTTCCTCCGCTGGCCGACCGACCGGTCCTTCCGCCATAGCGCTGGCGACCGCCGGCGCTCCGCCATGACGCTCGGCCGGGCGCGCCGGTTCGTCATCCTCCCAATCCTTGGGCGGACGCGGCGTGCGGCCTTCCATGATGTCGTCGATCTGCGCCGCGTCGATGGTCTCGTACTTCATGAGCGCGTCCACCATGGCGTGGAGTTTGTCCATGTTCTCGATGAGGATCGTCCTGGCGCGCTCGTAGTTGCGCTCGACCAGATGACGGATTTCCTCGTCGATCAGATGCGTGGTCTCGTCCGAAACGCTCTTGTGCTGCGTGATCGAATGGCCGAGAAAGACTTCCTGTTGCTCGTCGCTGTAGGTGAGCGGACCCAGTTTGTCCGACAGACCCCACTTGGTCACCATGTTGCGCGCAATCTCGGTGGCGCGATGGATGTCGTTTTGCGCGCCCGTGGTGACGCTCTCGGCGCCATAGACCAGTTCTTCCGCCAGACGCCCGCCGAAGAGGCTGGAAATACTGCTCTCCAGACGCTGTTTGCTGTAACTGAAACGATCCTCCTCGGGCAGAAAGAGCGTCACGCCCAAGGCGCGACCGCGCGGGATGATGCTGACCTTGTGCACCGGATCGTGAGCCGGCACCAGACGACCGACGATGACATGGCCGGACTCGTGAACGGCGGTGAGCCGTTTTTCGTCCTCGGTCATGACCATGGAGCGGCGTTCCGCGCCCATCATGATCTTGTCCTTGGCCTTCTCCAGATCGTCCATCTCGACCAGCTTCTTGTTGGAGCGTGCCGCGAACAACGCCGCCTCGTTGATGAGGTTCGCGAGATCCGCGCCGGAAAATCCCGGAGTGCCGCGGGCCAGGATCGACGCCTTGACATCCTCGGCGGCCGGAATCTTGCGCATATGGACTTTCAGGATCTGCTCGCGACCGCGCACATCGGGCAGCGGCACCACCACCTGACGGTCGAAACGACCGGGGCGCAGCAGGGCCGGATCGAGCACGTCGGGGCGGTTGGTCGCCGCGATCACGATCACGCCCTCGTTGCCCTCGAAGCCGTCCATCTCCACCAGCAACTGGTTCAGCGTCTGCTCGCGCTCGTCGTGTCCGCCGCCCAGCCCGGCGCCACGGTGACGCCCGACCGCGTCGATCTCATCGATGAAGATGATGCAGGGCGCGTGCTTCTTGGCCTGCTCGAACATGTCGCGCACGCGCGAGGCGCCCACGCCGACGAACATCTCCACGAAGTCGGAGCCCGAGATGTTAAAGAAGGGTACCTTGGCCTCACCGGCGATGGCGCGCGCCAGCAGGGTCTTGCCGGTCCCCGGCGGGCCAACCATCAGCACGCCCTTGGGGATCTTGCCGCCGAGCTTCTGGAATTTGGTCGGATCGCGCAGGAAGTCGACCATCTCGACGACCTCATCCTTGGCTTCATCGGCGCCAGCCACATCCTGGAAGGTCACCTTGACCTGATCCTCGGAAAGCAGTCGCGCCCGGCTTTTGCCGAAGGACATGGCGCCCCGCCCGCCCGCCCCGCCCTGCATCTGGCGCATGAAGACAATCCAGATACCGATCAGGATCAGCAACGGGAACCAGTTGATCAAAATCTGCATCAGCACCGACTGCTTCTCGGGCGGCGCGGCCTTGATGACGACATTGTTGTTCAGCAGATCGCCCACCAGCCCGTCGTCGCCGGGGCTGTAGGTCGTGAAGCGCTGACCGGAGGCATTGACGCCCTCGATGCGCCGACCCTGAATGATCACTTCCTTGACCGAGCCTGCCTTCACATGCTCGATGAAATCCGAATAGTTCAGGTTACGAGGGATCGCTTGCGTGGTGGTGAAATTATTGAACACGGACATCAGCACAATGGCGATGACCACCCAAAGCAGTAAATTTTTCGCCATGTCACTCACGGCATCTGACCCCTGATGATGGTGTATCGGTACAATCGTGCCGAATTCATGCGGTGGAAACTAGCACCGACGGCTCACGGATGAAAGCTTTTCGCCACAAAACCTTTCGCGACCAGATAGATTTCGCGACTCTCCGGCCTGGACGATTGCGGCTTGCGACTCGCGACCCGGCGAAAACTCCGGCGCAGTTCGAGCAGATAGGCATCGAAACCCTCGCCCTGGAAGACTTTGACCACCAGCGAGCCACCTGGTTTCAGACACTCGCGCGCCAGTTCCAATGCCAGCTCCAATAGATACATGACGCGCGACTGATCGGTCACGACGGTTCCCGTGATATTGGGAGCCATATCCGAAAGCACCAGGTCGAGCGGTTCCGCGCCGATCGCCTCGCGCAGTTGCGACAGAACCGCGTCCTCGCGGAAATCGCCTTGCAAAAACGCCACGCCATCCAGCGCCTCCATCGGCAGCAGATCGAGCGCGATCACTTGTCCTTTCGGACCGACCAGACGGCTAGCGATCTGCGACCAACTGCCCGGCGCGGCGCCCAGGTCAAGCACCCGCGTCCCCGGCGTCAGGATCCGGTCCTTCTCCTGGATCTCCAGCAGCTTATAGGCGGCACGGGAACGATAGCCGTCGCGCTGGGATCGCTTGACATAGGGATCGCTGTGATGACGGTCGAGCCAGCGTCGACTGGATTTGCTTTTGGTCATGAAACCGCATCCCGCCAATCGCCGCGAGTAATCGCAAGGTCAGAAGTGTTGGAAACGCTGTATTTCGTGCTGGACACGGGTTGAATCAAAGGTCGTCGACCCAGGAAAACCGAAAGATCTGGAGCAGAATGCCCGCGATGCCGCCGCCAAACAGCCCCCCCAGAACCGCTTGCGGAATCTGCTGATGCATGCCGAGACTGGCCGCCTGCCACCAGAGTTCAGGATCGATATTCGTCAGCGGACCGCTCACCATCCAGACGCTGCCCGCGGCAACGCCGGCGAGAATCGCCATGATCGCGGCCTCGACCAGATTGCAGGGAAAAGCGGTCTGACAAAACCGATGCGTCAGCGCCACCCAGCGCCTGAGGCTCGCGACGTACAGCACGCCATTGATGCTCACCAGGAAGGCCAGCACGACAAAAAGCGAGAAAGGCGCCGCGTGGAAAGGCTCGGCAAGCGCCAGAATCGTGCCCCCGACCGCCCCGGCGGCCAACCCGGCCAATGCCTTGGAGGCGACGTTCATGGAGCAGCGCGTGGGGAAGCGCACGATCAGCCCGACGGTGGCGGCGATCGCGGCGGCGCCCAGCGCGGCATAGACGAAGGCCGACGGCCCGGTCAGCACGATCAGCAGAATCACTCCGACGGCGGCGCCGATCGCGGAACTGATGAGCGAGAGTTCGCGCGCCCCGTAGAGGACGGCAGTCACCGCGCCGGTCACCGCGGCGGCGATCGCATAGGTGGATCCGCCAAACCCCAGCTCTTTCAATAATGCCGAGAGCCCCGCGAAAAGCGGCGCATAGATCATCCCATGCAGGCTCCAGATGATGCCGCGAATAAAGGCAAGCCGTAACCGGGAAGCCGCATTCGGACGCGGGAGATCCAGGCTCGCGGAAGCGGCCGGACTGCCAGGATTCGGGGGGTCGGAAGAAATAGCCATAGCCTTAATCTTGAACGATGCAGCAAACAAAAACCGGTTGCCTGCCTGATGAACCGGCCAAACCCTGGCTGCAAACGCCAGAGTGCAATAACGAAAAACGGGGCACGGGGCCCCGTCTTTGAACTCGCCTGGAAGAGCGAGTCGATCAGGATCAACCGGCCTTCAGGGTCCAGGAAGAACACCAGCCATTGACGTTGATCAGCTTGCCGGGGAAGAGCGAGCAGCCTTTCCAATCGCCCTCGCCCTGGTCGGCCAGCATGAACTGGCAGGTCGCGCAACGCTGCTCTGCAGCCGGAGCGCCGGGACGGGCGGCGGCGACACGCTCGGACTTGGTCGCATCCTGGTTGTACTTCAGGGCAACCGCGGTCGGGTCATCGGCGGCGACCGCGTTCGCAGGCGCGGAAGCGCGAGCGGTGCCGAAACCGACCAGGTTGATCATGGGGATGGCTGCGGCGGTACCCAGCATCACTTTGACGGCGTCGCGACGGCTCTTGCTGACTGGCTTATCGGACATTGATGTCACTCCTACTCAGTTAGGTACGGTTGTAGTGATCTCGACACTCCCGGCCTGTCGCCGGAAGCCGCCCAACATTGTGCTACAGGAAATCGAAAAAGGCGAGCCGCAAGCCCGAAGATTCGGCGTTGACCTCAGTTGAGATAGGTGCCCGCACCGAGATAGCGAGTCGTCCAATAAGGCGTATTCAAACGATCCACCCGGACCTGATGACGCGAGGTCGAGGCATGCACGAAGCGCTCCTTGTCGACCATCAACCCGACATGGTAAACGCCCGGCCCAGTGTTGAAGAAGACCATGTCGCCCGGACCCGGACGACCCAGCCTGACCGGTTTCGAGGCCCGATGCTGCTCCACGGCAACCCGTGGGATCGAGACGCCGGCGACGTGATGGGCGTACTGGGTCAGGCCGCTACAATCGAAGCCCGAGGCGGGCGACGATCCCCCGTAAAGGTAAGGGGTGCCGATCTGCGACAATCCGGCCATCACCACCTCGGCACGACGCCCGCTCACATCCTTGTCGTCCACCCGTGATGCGCAGCCCGACAGGCCGGCGAGAACCAGAATCCAGATCCACAGGCTCGTGCTCCGCGCAAGACACTTCTTCATAAATCACACTCGATTCCTGTCGCAATCTTCTGTATTTCTAGTTTTAGTCCGCGATGACGGTGTCTGTCAATGCCGCCGGGCAAATCCTTTTCCGATGCGCCGGGCAGCGCACGCTTTACGCCATTTCCGCCAGCCAGTACAGTTGCTGCCTTCAAATCAGGCAGGCGCGCGGCACCGCAACAATTTTTTTGACGCCGGGCGTCCGCGACAACCGTCAACCGCCCGCCACGCGATATCGGAGTCCATTGCATGAGCGAAACCAAACACAGCCGGCTCCTGATCCTGGGATCGGGACCCGCCGGTTATACCGCCGCGGTCTACGCGGCCCGCGCCAATCTCAACCCGGTCCTGGTCACCGGCCTGGAGCAAGGCGGGCAGTTGATGACCACCACCGACGTCGACAACTGGGCCGGCGATCCGGATGGCGTGCAGGGGCATGAACTCATGGAACGGATGCGCCGGCATGCCGAGCGGTTCGGGACCGAGATCCTGTTCGACCACATCAACGCGGCCGATCTCGTCGAGCGCCCCTTCCGTCTCACCGGCGATTCGGCGGTCTATACCTGCGACGCGCTGATCGTCGCGACCGGCGCCAGCGCCATGTATCTCGGCCTGCCCTCCGAGGAGGAATTCCGCGGACGCGGCGTCTCCGCCTGCGCCACCTGCGACGGCTTCTTCTACCGCAACCAAAAAGTCGCCGTCATTGGCGGCGGGAACACCGCCGTCGAGGAGGCGCTGTATCTCTCGAACATCGCCTCCGAGGTCACTCTGGTGCACCGCCGCGACGCACTGCGCGCCGAGAAGATTCTCCAGCGGCAGCTCTTCGAAAAAGCCGATAAGGGCAACATCAAGCTCGCCTGGAACCAGACGCTCGACGAAATTCTGGGCGACGCGACCGGCGTGACTGGAATCCGCATCAAGAGCACGCTGGACGGAACGACCCAGGATATCGACCTGCAGGGCGTCTTCATCGCCATCGGCCACAAACCGAACACCCAGATCTTCGCGGGCCAGCTCGACATGGCGGGCGGCTATATCAAGGTCCAAAGCGGCACCCAGGGCAACGCGACCGCGACCTCGGTGCCCGGCGTTTTCGCCGCCGGCGATGTGATGGATCCGATTTACCGTCAGGCCATTACGTCCGCCGGCACCGGCTGCATGGCAGCCCTGGACGCCGAGAAGTTTCTGGATGCCATGGCGGTGGGCGGGGTTTAGGCGATTTCCGGGGAAGTTTCTACCGTAATCAACGCTTCAAATGGACAGGATTCACAGGATTTTTCAAGATTGACAGGATTGAAAATAATGACTTTTATCCTGTCCATCCTGCGAGATCCTGTTAATCCTGTCGATTAAGAGCCTCTCGGTGGGTCGATTGTTTTCAGGAAATCACCTTAATCGGCGCGTGAAGCCGTTCATGGTTCGAGGGCCTCACCACGAACGGCTTCAGGGGCATCACGAAGGGCGCAGGGGCATCACGAGCGGCTCCAGGGAGACACCACGGCTCCACACAGTTAATGCCCTTGCCCTTGCCCTTGCCTCTTGAGACACTCGATCGCGTCGCAATCTACTGACTGACAACTTTGCCCCGCCCCTTCAGCCAACCGACACCGCCGCGATGTACAAGGTCACAACCCATTCCGCCATCGCGGAAATTCCCGCCGAGCAATGGAATCGTCTCGTCGATCCGGATACTCCCTTTCTGCGGCATGAGTTTCTCTCCGCCCTGGAGCGTCACGGCTGCGTCGGCGAGCGGTTCGGCTGGCTGCCCCATCACCTGGCACTACGCGATCGGGACGGGCGGCTGCTGGCGGTCGCGCCCTGTTATCTGAAGTTCAATTCCTATGGCGAATTCGTCTTCGACTGGGCCTGGGCCGATGCCTACCAGCGTCATGGACGGAACTATTACCCAAAGCTCGTCGTCGCCTCGCCCTATACCCCGGCGACCGGTCCGCGGCTGTTGACCGGCGCCACGCCCGAGCGTCGCGCACACGCCCAGGCGCTCATTCAGGGCGCGGTGCGGATGGCCGAACGGATGGGCGTGTCCTCGCTGCATTGGCTCTTTACCGTCGCCGACGAGACCGATTGGCTGGAGGATCAGGGACTGATGCGGCGGGTCGGCTGTCAATTTCACTGGCAGAATCGCGGATACGACTCCTTCGAGTCGTTGCTCGTCGCCTTCACGGCGGCGAAGCGGAAAAAGATCCACCGCGAGCGTCGCCGCGTGGCGGAAAGCGGCGTGCACATCCGACGGCTGACCGGCGACGCGGTCACCGAGGCCGAATGGGCGATCTTCCACCAGCTTTACCGCGACACCTTCGACAAACGCGGCGGCATCCCGACCCTGACGCTCCCGTTCTTTCTGGACATCGGCGAGACCATGGGACAGCATGTGCTGCTCGTGCTGGCCGAGCATGGCGGGGAGATTGTCGCCGCCGCGTTCAATCTGATCGGCACTCGGTCGCTCTATGGCCGCCACTGGGGCTGCTTCCAGGACTTCCATAGCCTGCATTTCGAGGCGTGTTACTATCAGGGGCTGGAGTATTGCATCGACCGCGGACTGGCGCGCTTCGAGCCGGGCGCCCAAGGCGAACATAAAGTCAGCCGGGGGTTTTTACCCACGCCGACCTGGTCCGCCCATTGGATCGCCGACCCGGGATTCCGCGCCGCCATCGCCCATTTTCTCGACCAGGAGACCCGCGGGATGGATGCGTATCTGGCGGACATGCACACCCACAGCCCCTATCGCAACCGATGATCGCCTTACTCGACCCCCAGGATCGGAACGCGTTTCCCGAGATCAGCCACGCCCTTCGCGAACCCAATGGTCTGCTGGCGGTCGGCGGCGACCTGACCCCGGCGCGACTCCAGAATGCCTACCGGCGCGGGATCTTTCCCTGGTTTAACCCAGGCGATCCCATTCTCTGGTGGTCGCCCGATCCGCGCACGGTCCTGTTTCCAAGGCAGCTGCGGATCTCGCGCAGCCTGGCAAAACGGCTGCGTCGACGACCCTTTACCGTCACGCTCGACCGTGCTTTCAATCGCGTGATACGCGGCTGCGCCGCGCCCCGCGATCTCCAGGGCGGCACCTGGCTGATCCCCGAGATGATCGCCGCCTATGAGGCTCTGCACCGGCGCGGCCTTGCCCACTCGGTGGAGGTCTGGCAGGGCCGGGACTTGGCCGGCGGGCTGTATGGCGTCGCCATCGGGCGCGCATTCTTCGGCGAATCCATGTTCAGCCGCATCACGGATGCCTCCAAGGTCGCACTGGTGCATCTCTGTCAACAGCTTGAAAGCTGGAACTTCGGCCTTGTCGACTGTCAGATGCGAACCGACCACCTGATACGCATGGGTGCCATCGAAATGCCGCGCGCCGAGTTCCTCAATCTGCTGAATCGCTTCTGCCCGCTTCCCGGGCGCAACTTTAGTTGGGATGATGACCGCAGGGAGGACGGCGTCGCTCCCTTGCCTGACGATCCTTCATCCCCCAGCACCACGCAAGCGCACTCCGGTTTGCCATGAATCAGGCAAACCATCCCAACCGAGGCCGCCATCTGTCACTTTTCCTGACCGCTGAACACCACTGCTCTTATCTGGAAGGGGTGCAGGCGCGTACGGCCTTCGTCGATCCAACCGCTCAGATCGACCCTGACACCTATCAGCGGCTGATGGACCAGGGATTTCGGCGGAGCGGGTCTCACATCTACCGCCCCGCCTGCAGGGACTGCGCGGCCTGCGTTCCGGTCCGCATTCCGGTGAGCGAATTTCGGCCTGATCGCTCCCAGCGTCGCAACTGGAAACGCAATGCTCCGGATTTCGTGCTTGTCGATACTCCCGCGGTTTTCAACCCGGAACATTTCGACCTCTACCGGCGCTACCTGACACACCGCCATCCAGACGGCAACATGGCGGACGCTACCGGCGAGGAAAGCTATCGACGGTTTTTGGTCGAATCCTGGGGCGGAACCACGCGTTTCATCGAACTGCGGCTTGACGAAAAACTGGTCGGCGTGTCCGTCACGGATCGGCTGGAAGGAGGACTTTCCGCCGTTTACACTTTTTTTGACCCGACCATCTCCGGGCGCGCGCCGGGAACCTTCGCCGTACTGTCTCAGATCGAGATTGCAAGGCGTTTGGGCTTGCCGTACCTCTATCTTGGATATTGGATCAAGGAGAGCCAAAAAATGGCCTATAAAGAGCGTTTTCGTCCGATCGAGGCTTGGAACGGGCGCGAATGGCAGCGTTTCGCGCGGACTTGCTCATTCGACGCCGGGGAGTCGTCAATCGTCTCCAGCATGGACGGTATTGTTGAGAGGTCGGTTTAGCCTTGCATGCATCCAGGGGATCGTCACTAACGCGGTTTGGCCGCCAGAGAATTGCGATTTTTTTATCGCCGCGAACAACCCAACGTCCGTTCCAATCTTGTGGATGTGCTATAGTTCCGTCGCTTTAAGAACCGAGTTGTTCGCACTGGAAGTTCGCCTAGAAAATAACCTATGTCAAAAGACGACGTCATTCAGATGGAAGGCACGGTCACCGAGACCCTGCCGAATACCGTATTCAGGGTCGAGCTGGAAAACGGCCACACCGTGACCGCCCATATCTCCGGCAAGATGCGCAAACACTACATCCGCATCCTGACCGGCGACAAGGTCACTGTCGAACTCACGCCCTACGACCTCACCAAGGGACGCATCGTCTATCGCGCCCGCTGACTCAGGCTGACACGGATACCTCCGTTTCCTCTGCGTCACGGATCTCCCGGAATCATTGCACCCATGACCACCGCCGACAAAACTGCGTCCGGCAGGCACGCTTAACGGGAGCAACAACTTGGCTGCGTTTGCACCAACCAGCAGTGTCGCTGACGCGATTGAATCGATTCGTTATTGCCCCCAAAGCATTTGATCGACATATTGCTTGACCTTCCGATGCCCCGGCGTGTCCATCGTGGTGAATTGCAGATTGGTGCGGTAAGGCCCCTGCTCGCCACTCGCGCGCAGCACTCTGGCATAGACTTCCACCGCATGATCCACGCCTAATTCAGGCGTCAGCGACATGAGGATCTCCGAATAAGGCGGCAGGATCAGCGGCAGGTCGGCGCTCAGGCCATAATAGCCAAGATCGTTGACTTTACCGGTAAATCGCTCGGACAGGATCCGTTTAGCCTCGACCTTGCGAAAAACCACTGGGAAATCGACGATAATCCGCGGCGACTTGCGGATCTCGATTTCGGGAACGGCGAGCGGTATGGGATAAGAGACCGCCTTCAGTTCATACAGCGTGACTGGCTTCACTTTTCCCTTCACCATCACATCGTTGACCGCGCCAATCTCGATGTGGCCCCGCGCGCCGAGATAGCTCGTCTCGCTGATCAACACCTGGCCGCGAAGGCTGTAGCCTTCGATCCGCGCCGCGAGATTGACCGGATCGCCAATAACCGTGTACTCGCTATAGAGTCGGGATCCAAAACTGCCGGCCATCACGTCGCCGGTGCTCACCCCGATCCCCGCGTAGAGGCTCGGCTCGCCACGTCCCTCGCTGTGCCGATTCATCTCCGCCATGGCCTGCTGCATCTCCACGGCGCAGGCCAGCGCGCGCAGCAGATCGTCGGCGCGGCGCACCGGGGCGCCAAACAGCGCCATGACCGAATCCCCCATGAACTTGTCGATCACGCCGCCGTGACGCTCGATCAGTTGCGCCATCAGACCATAAAAACGATTCAGTAGCCCGACCATGAGGTGCGATGGCAATGACTCCATCAGTGCCGTAAAACCGCGCAGATCGGCGATCAGGATCGTTGCCTCGGTCAGAGCGACCGGTTGCGACTCCAACAGAAATTCGTCGAGTTTGGTCGTCAGTTTCTGGCGCAGCATTGCGTCGAGTTGGCAACAGGACGCTGCCCCGTAGATTTCCTCGATCACTCCGACCATACCGGAGAAGAGTAATTGTCTGTCTTTGTGTTGCATGGCGCCGAATTGACTCCACCGGACGATAAATTGACAATCTTCATGGGTTTTCACCCACCGCTCGGGCAATGCTAGTCGTCAATCATGACAATCGCCAATCCAGTGGCTCCTCAATATCGCAATCGAGACAAGACTCATGGACCGTTTTACACGAAATTATAGTATCGCACTCGGCCTCGTCATCCTCGTGGCCCTGGGATTCTGGGTCAAATCCGTCTGGCAGCCGAAGGTTTGGGAACTTGACGAGATCCTGACCTCCCATCCGAGCCTCTCGACCTATCCCTATCAATTCAGAGTGCGCGCCTTCAAGGACGGCGTCGCCGTCATTTCCACGCCACGCTCGTTCGATGTCCCGGCGATCCGCTTCCTGGAGATTATCAACCCAAAGGTTGCCGGCAAAAGCCAGGACGACCCTGCCATGATCGCCGCCCAGCAGGATCTCATCGACCATCAGAAGCTCGCGATGGGGCTGATGCTGGGACAACCGGGGGTCACCAGCGTGGACTGGGAACTCGATACGCAATGGCTGGCCGATCACGGGGTTCATCGCACCACCAATCCCTGAACCAGGGATTCAGCGGTTGGCTGGTCACTCATCGAGCCAGCCCAAACGACGCTTGCCATACCGGACGCGGGTCAAACTCGCTATAGTGGCCGTCTCGAAATCCTCGCGATTTCCACGCGATCCCAGGCCCTTCCGGTCGCAAGCCGCGGTTTAGCGATGCCCCCCGTTCTCCAGTGGGGCGTCGTGCCGGTTAGTCCGGGGATCAGAGTAGCAGACACTCGCCCCCGGAGAGCCATCCGAATGCACGGCACAGCGCCAGCCAAACCTCACGCGAACGTCACGATCAGCCCACGCCGGCGCCTGATCTACAATCTCCTGGCCTGGCTGTGTTTCGGCCTCGGTTTCGTCGGCATGGTCGTCCCACTCATGCCGACGACGGTCTTCTGGATCTGCGCCGCCTGGCTGTGGCTGCGCAGCCACCCGCAACGGGTGCGCTTTCTGGTCGATCATCCTCATTTTGGCGCCTCCATTCGCGGCTTTCTCGAACACGGCGAGATCTGCCGGACCGGCAAGACCGCCGCCGTCGGCGGTATGGCGGGCAGTTATCTGATCTGGTTCGCGCTGGTTCGACCCGGCTGGGTGGCGGGTGTCGCGGTCGCGGCCATCCTCGGTTCGGTCGCGCTCTGGATCGCCACCCGCCCGGACAGCAAGCGCAAACCCCCGACGCAGGTCGCGGTCACGCTTGACCTGGGAAGCTGGACACCAGTCCAACCCGACACGAAGCCACCCGCCAATCCGCCAGGCTCGAAGCATGCGTACCATTCTGCTGATCGATAACGGTTCCCGACGGGCGGACTCCACGCTGAACCTGCGCCGACTCGCCGCGCGGCTGGCCGAGCGCGCCGGCGAACCCGTCCTTCCGGTGTCGCTACTGCACTCCGACCAGGTGCCCGCCGACCGGCTGGACGGTCGCCCGGCGGACACCCTCGCGCCCACGCTGCATCGCCTGCTCACCCAGGGCGCGCGTGACGTCGTGTTGGTGCCGCTGTTTTTCGGTCCGAGTCGTGCCCTGACCCAATTCGTGCCGGACACCGCCGCCGCCCTGACCGACGCATTCGACCCCTTTCGGCTGCGGATCGCCTCCGAACTCTGTCCGCTGCCCGACGGCGAACCGCGTCTGGCGGAGATCCTCGCCGAGCAGGTCGAACAGGCCGCCCGCGCCACGGGCCGACCGGTCACGCGGGTCGTGTTGGTCGATCACGGATCGCCCGTCCCGGAGGTGACCGCCGTGCGCCGCTGGCTGGGCGAACGCCTGGCGCAACGGCTGGGGCCAGGGGTCAGGGTCGAGCAGGCGGTGATGGAGCGGCGCGCGGGAGCGGATTACGATTTCAACGGGCCGCTTCTGGAGGATCTGCTGCGCGATTTGGCCGACGCGGATCGCGCCACCCCCGTCATCCTCGCCATGCTCTTTCTGTCGGCCGGTCGCCACGCCGGTCCAGGGGGCGATATCGCCGACATCATTGGCCGCGTCGAGTCCGAGTACAGCGGCTTCAGGATCCATCCCTCGCCGCTGGTCGGCAGTCATCCGGGCTTGATCGAGATTTTTCTGTCCCGCTTAAACGCTCTCCCATCCTGAGCGGCGGCGGCGCGCGCAATCGGCCGCGTCGGCACTGACACACTTTACTCCACGTCCAGGGTCAAAAGCTCTTTTCGATTGGAGTCGTCGCGCTCGTCGGCCCCTTTCCGGCACGCGTCCTTCGCCCGCTGACCTTCGCGCCAGAGTTGCGGGCTGGAAAACCCCGCCCAGCCCCAGCGCAGCCAGTCGAGCAGACGGAAGGCCAGCCAGAGCGCCCAGGCCAGCATCAGGGCGCGGTAGATCCACATCGGCACCGAGAACGCCCAGACCTCGGGTAGCGTCGGGCCGCCGCGATCCTGATACCAGTTCAGCAGGGTTCCGGTCGAGCCGTTGCCCATGATCTGCATCGCCGGACGCCCCAGCAGACCCTGTTGAACGGCGCCGAGCAGCCCCGCCAGCGCGGCCAGGGTGAGCAGAACCAGACCGATCTGGATCAGATTGAAGCGCCAGGCCCGGATCCCCTGAGCGAGCCGCTGGCGCAGTCCGAGCGCGAACAGCCAGCCGGCCACCAGCACCACCACCCAGACCTGCGCCAAACTGAGCCCGACGCCGAGCAGAAACCAGTCGGGTGTCCGCAAGGGGGTCAGACGACTGCGACCGAGCGCCGCCGCCAGACCCGCCAGAACCAGCAGAAGGCTCCAGAACAGCACCGCCGGGCCGATGCCGGGGCCGGTGGCGAACAGCACCCAGCGATCGTCGGGTAGGCGTAACGTGAGATTCAGGTTGACTGCCGGGCTCCCCAGATCGGGAACCGAGGGGGTAAACCCGACCCCTAGCACATGTGATTCGCGCCACGAAACCTGCATCCGCTGCGTCCCTGGAACCAGAGGCAGTTCAAGCTCGCCGCCCGCGGCCGGCAGGGGCAGATTGCGCCCATCGGCTCTGAAACGGATGGGTTCGGCGCCCTCGGGCAGACGGATGGCATGAGTTCCGCCCTGACTGCTGCGCACCCTCAGGGTTAGTTCCGCGTCGCTCCCCCGCCGCCCCGGCGCGACCTGATAATCCACCCGGTCGAAGGTCAGGGTGGATCCAGGGACGCCGAGCGGTCGGGTGACGATCAGCGTCAGGGTCTCGCCGGGCAGCGGACGCCAGCCCGGCAGCCAACGCTCGGACGTCCCCCGCTGGTGCACCGGCGGAATGCCGCGATGCTCCAGATGCCACATCGGACCGAGATCCAGATGCCAGGCATCGGCGAGGCGGGGATCCGCGCTGGCGCTCAAGGTCAGTTCGGCGATGGGATCCAGGCTGGACGTCCAGTTCAGTTCGGTCGCGCCGGGCGCCAGACCCGCGAGCACCCGCCCGCCCTCGACCTGCACGCCGGGCGTCTGGACCGACTCGCCGGGCAGCAGCGGCACCGGGAGCAGAATCGGAAATTCGGGCGTGGACAGACGCTGCACGCGGGTCTCGACCCGCCAGTCGAGCCCGATCCGCAGCCGCCGCTCGACCAGCAGCAGCGGCGGTAGGGCGTCCTGACTCAAGGGGCGATCATCCTGCGCGCCAGACTCCGAGAGCCGGATCAGCTGAAGCTGCGAGCCCGGCAGTCCCGCAGCATTCAGCCCCTCGACCCGCCAGCCGTCGGCCCGCACCTCGACCTGTCTTGGCGTCAGGGGCAGCGGCAGATCCACCTGATCGCGCGCCGGCAGCGGGCCGGTCAGCCGCAATTGACGACGTCCCGCCGCGAGCGGAACCAGCAGTTGGCCGTCGGCGTCACGAGTCAGCGAATCCAGGCGGACGCCATCGAGCTGGATGTCGGTCGGCGACCAACCGCCCGCGCCGCCCGGCACGGGCGCGGCGACCGCCGCCGCGGCATCCAGGGTCAGTTCCAGCGTCAGACGCGCGGATTCGGCATGCAGCGCGAGTCGGGGCAGTTCCAGACAATCCGGCAGACAGTCGGGCGGCGCAAGCAGTCGCGCGCGCAGTTCCTGTAACAACTCGGGAGACGGCAGGTCGCTGGCCAGCGTCGGCCCGGAGTTGACCCCCGCCCCGAGACCGAGCGCCAGTAAGAGCACCACGCCGACGCCCGACCGCCCGCGTTTCGGGACGAGACCGCCCAGGCGCAACCCGAGCAGCACCAGCAGCAGGCTTCCCAGCAGCGAGATCGCCAGATTCCAGCCCGGCGTCAGCAGCCACAGACGGGCCTGCCCGTTCTGCTCCACGGGGCCGGTCCAGGCCAGATCGAAGCGGTGCCAGCGCCAGTCCGGGATACCGGGACCGGTCTGCACCCGCGCATTGGGATCGATGATGTCCAGCGGACTGGAAGCGGACGGTGCGCTGGAGGAAAGAGAATGTTCCATTTTTCGCCGTCCCTCCCGCGCCGGTTCCATGACAGCCTCCGCCTCGTCTGCCATCCCCTGAAGCATGGGCGCCGGCTGATTGGGTTCCATGAAGGTGTCGGGAGACGCCGTCGTCAGGCCACCCGTCATCCCGCCCAGGCTCGCCCAGGGGGCGCGTTCGAGCTGAGGATAGAGTCCGTTGCGGACCTCCGAGACCAGAAACGGCAGGCCCACCAGCAGCAGCGCCAACAGGCTCAGACGGAAATACCACTGGACCAGTCCGCGCAGTCGCTGGGTTCCTGCCGGAGCCGATCCCGCCGGAGTCGGCGCGGCGGGCAGCAGTCGCAGCAGGGCGACGGCGGCGAGCAGATGCAGCCAGACCAGATGCGGCGCGCCCGGCGACTGCCAGGTCAGCGCCAGCGCCGCCAGCGCCAGCGCGCCCCAGCCCCAACCCCAGAGTCGCCCGATCCCGATCGCCAGGATCAGCACCAGGAACAGATCGAGCAGCGTCCAGCGCGCGAACCAGCTATCCGGAAGGTTATCGACGCCCGCGACCGCCAGCAGATCCCAGCCCGGCGGCAGATGCAGATGGGCCTGTGCGGCATCGAACGCCAGCGCCCAGCCCGAGACTGGAACCCGGTTGGGCGCGGCCTCCAGGCGTCCGTCCGCCACCAGATTCAGTTGGCCCCGGCGCACCTCCACGCCGAGCGCGCCGGTGTCGCCGAGACGATTGATCGGTACCGGCGTACCCGCGACCTGGACCTGCCCGAGATCCAGTCCCGCGCCAGCTTCCAGACGCCAGGTGCGGGTCAACTCGCCGCCGATCCGGTCCTGAACGCTGTACCCGGCGCCGTCGAAATCCAGCCAGAGATTCCGCTCCAGGGTCAGTCGATCCGGGGCCGGGTCCGGATCGCCGCGCCGCCGTTCGACCAGCGTCAGGGTCTCGGTCGGACCGATTCGATAGACCGGCAGGCGCGACCAATCGTCCGGGATACGGGTCTGACGGGGATCGACGAGCGGCAGCCCGGTCAACTCGACCTGACGCAGATCGGGACGCGCGGCGAAGGCCCAGACCTCCTGCTCCGGCCAGGGCGGCGGCAGACGCCCCCGCGACAACGTCGTCACCGCGCCGCTGTGATAGGTCGCCACCTCCAGCACCCAGCGCCCGGGCCGGACCTGGATCCGCAGCATGCCATCCGCCTCCAGACGCGCCGGCAGCGGACTCTGGAGCGCGAACGGCACCCCGCCCGGCAAGTGCACCGGACCCAGTCGCGCCTCGCGGGCGCGGCCCGAGACCTCCAGTTCCAGCCGGGTCAGAATCCGCAGCGGCAGATCGTCCTCGATCCGGCGCGCGACCTCCAGACGCAGCCGGTCGCCCTCCCCGTCCGTCTGGGACGCGCCCGGATCGCGCAGCCAGAGCCGCCCGCCCGGCTCCAGTCGCGGCAGCGGACGCGCCACGCCATCGAGGGTGAGCGCGAGCCATCCGGTGAGCGGCGGAACCGCCAGCGCATCCGGACGCTGTCGCCACTGGAAACGCCCGGTCAGCGCATGCTCGCCGGCCCCCAGCTTCACCGCCGGTCGCCCGTCGCGCAACACGACCGGCAGCGCGTTTCCGTCATCCCGGACATCCTGAGGCCAGGCGTCGGCGTCCCCCGGCAGCAGCGCCCAGTCCTCGGCGAAGATCCGCCAGGTTTGCGTGAACTGGCCGCCCTCGGCGGCCAGATCCAGTTCCAGACGACCGGGCCAGGCGCACAGACGTTCCTGCCCTTCGGCTCCGCTCAGGGCAAGCCCTGAGCGGGATTGAAGGGCTTGCCCTGAAGGGTGTTGAAGGGCCTGTCCCGAGCGGAGTCGAAGGAGACAGGCGCGTCGGTCGACTCCATCCGCCCCAGACTCCAGAACCCAAGGTACCCAGGGTCGCAGCGGCTCGGGAACGCTCCTAGTTCTGTCAACCGTGGTTTCGGCAGGCGCCTCGACATGAAGTTCAGAGGAGGTTTCGGATCGCGCCGACACCATCCATGTCCACAAAAACAGCCACGACAACAGAATGACGATCGGACGGGACATAGCTCTGACCTCTCTCCGGCGATCGGCTCGAAGCATCGAGCCATGAACTTTCATTCTTATTTTGTCTTGGTTCATCCTTTGAACCTGACCAGGTTCGGCGCCGTTCCGCGTCAGTCAGCGATTACCGCTTCCTGGCTTTGGCAAAGGCATCGGCCATGGTTCCACCCGTCTCTGGCGGCTGCGCGGACTTCTGCTTCTGGGTTGGCGCCGAAAAACGCTCATGCGACGCGCGCCCTGATGCCTGCTGGCGCGTGGGCGATCGTTCTCCATGACCAGACGAACGTTCGTGACGCTCCGCCGTCTTCGCGGGCCGCTCGGCGGAATCCCCCAGCCGCATGCTGAGCGCAATCCGCTTGCGCGCCAGATCGATCTCCATCACCTTGACCTTGACCAGATCGCCGGATTTGACGACCTCGTGCGGATCCTTGACGAAGCGGTCGGCCAGCACCGAGAGATGCACCAGTCCATCCTGATGGACGCCGATGTCGACAAAGGCACCGAAGTTGGTGACATTGGTCACCGTGCCTTCGAGGATCATGTCCGGCTTGAGGTCGGCGAGCGTCTCCACGCCCTCCTTGAACTGGGCGGTCTTGAACTCGGGGCGCGGATCGCGGCCCGGTTTTTCCAGTTCGGCCAGGATGTCCTGAACCGTCGGGACGCCGAACCGCTCGTCGGTGAACTGCCGGGGATCGAGCTTGCGCAGCGTGGCGCTATCGCCGATCAGCGCGCGGATGTCCTTGCCGGTGCGCTCGACGATGCGGCGCACCACCGGATAGGCTTCGGGATGGACCGCCGAGGCGTCGAGCGGCTCGTCGCTGTCCGGCACCCGCAGAAAGCCGGCGCTCAACTGAAATGCCTTGTCGCCGAACCGTGGCACGGCCATGAGTTTTTTGCGATTGGGGAAGGCGCCATGGGACTCGCGGAACTGCACGATATTTTCGGCCAGACTGCGATTGAGTCCGGACACCTGCGTCAGCAGCGGCACGGAGGCGGTATTGAGATCCACGCCGACCGCGTTGACGCAGTCCTCGACCAGGGTATCCAGCGCGCGGGCCAGGCGGCTCTGATTGACATCGTGCTGATACTGACCGACCCCGATCGCCTTGGGATCGATCTTGACCAGTTCGGCGAGCGGATCCTGTAAACGGCGGGCGATGGAGACCGCTCCGCGCAGCGAGACATCCAG
>NZ_CAIPNF010000285.1 GCF_903866365.1 uncultured Thiocystis sp. | reverse complement strand
GCAAGTTCCAGCCGTGGCATTAGGCATCTTGGATCAAGGGCTTTCATGGGAACAGGTTTTACATTTCCGGAAATCGGCCGGCACTTGTATTTTGGCCGCATGATCAATGAGTTGCTAGTAAAACTAAGCTGAACCAGTGCCAAAAAAGGTGATTTTTCTCTAATCGCCTATATCCAGTACACCGTCCGGGTCATCACGCGCGAGGTCAGTTTCATCGCCGCCCGGATCGGCGCGGGCAGATCGACGCCGCCGGTCGCCTTGGCGATCTGCGCGTGCCGCACCTCGTCGGCCTTCATCTGTTCCAGGATGGTCCGGCTCTTTTCGTCCTGCGCGGGGATCTGTTCCAGATGCTCGTCCAGATGGGACTCGACCTGGCGTTCGGTCTCGACCACGAACCCCAGGCTCCACTTGTCGCCGGCCAGTCCCGCAGCGGCGCCCATCGCGAAGGATCCCGCATACCAGAACGGATTCAACAGGCTTTTGCGGTCACCGAGTTCCTCCAGCCGCTGTTCGCACCAGGCGAGATGATCGTTTTCCTCCTGCGCCGAGCGTTCCATGCGTTGGCGCGTCTCGGGCAGCCGGGCCGTGAGCGCCTGCCCCTGATACAGAGCCTGGGCGCAGACCTCGCCGGTGTGGTTGACACGCATCAGACGCGCCACATGCTTGCGTTGATCGTCCCGCAGTTCCGCCTCCTGGAGACCGGCCGCCGGGTTGCGCCGTTCGGTGGTTTGAGGGCGGCCGAACAGGGTGCGGAGCGCACGGTCCGCGTTGATCAGGACGCGATCGAGAGGAGAGTACTGGCGGGCGTGAGGCATTGGGCGGTTCATGAATAGGGAAATGTCCGTCTGATGACTTGATTGACCGGATTCTGAGCGGCTGGCCGCCGGGTTTCAACCGTCCATCTGTCGAGCGATCAACTCGACTGGATGACAGACCTCGATGGACAGTCCGGCCTCGCGGATCCCGGCGGCCAGATGGAGCGAGCAACCCGAATTGGTGGTGACGATAACCGCCGGCTTCAAGTCGGACAGCGGCACCAGTTTCTCGCGCAGGAGCGCGTCCGCCATCGCGGGCTGCTGGAGCAGATAGGTTCCCGCCGCCCCGCAGCAGCGATCGTTGCCGGGCAGGGGCGCGACCTCCAGTGCCGGGATGCGAGCCAGCAGACGATAGACCGCGGGATTGCCGCCGAGCAGGTTACGGTGCGAGCAGGGTTCGTGGACCAGCACGCGCAGGGGCAGCGGATGGAGCGTGAGCGTCTCCGGCCAGGCGGCCCGCTCCAGAAATTCGCAGAGTTCCCGCGTGTCGCGCAATGCGGGCTCCTCGCGCAGTTCCGCGATGCAGGCGCTGGCGAGTCCGACCAGCACGCGACCGGCATGGATCCGCGCGCAGTTCGCCCGGCGTGCGTCGGCCTCGGCCGGATAGCCGTTATGCCGCAGCAGCGCGCCGCAGCAGGCCGGCTCGCACGGCATCCGCACCCGCAGCCCAAACCGTTCGCACACCTTGAGCGCGGCGGCGATCGTCGTGCCCTGCGCGCTGGAGCCCATGCAGCCGACGAACAGATCCAAATCGGTCTCGGTCTCGCTCCGGTCAATGGTCGAAATCCGCCGCGCCGTCCAACCCATGGCGGTCGCGAGACGATGAGAGGGCCGCAGCCACCGGAGTCGAGCCAACCCGACGATTTCGGCAAAGCGTGCCAACCCGCTCAGACGGTAGATCCTGGCGAATCGTCCCAACACGCTGGCGATGCGTGCATCCGACAGACTGACCAGCCAGCCGCGCCGCAGCCTGCGACGCCACGCGGGCAATACCTCCACCCTAAGCGCCCTGGCGCCATCGGCAAGCCGTCCGTAGGCGACCAGCGAAGGGCAGGCCGTCTCGCAGGCACGGCAGGTCAGACAGCCGTCCAGATGACCGGTCAGGGTGTCCGTCAGCTCCAGATCCCCCGTCAACCAGCCCTGGATCAGCGAGATTCTCCCGCGCGGCGAATCGGCCTCGTTGCGCGCCACGCCATAGGTCGGGCAACTCGGCAGGCACAGGCCGCACTTGACGCACTGGTCCGCGAGTCGAAGCAGTTCTGGCGAGGATGGGTTCGTCTTCAAAATCTCAGGCATGGCTGGCGAATGAGGGGCTGGGGCGGAACGGCTCGCGGGTCTCCACCGCGCCCGACCATTGAGCGAGCGCCATGTTAACCTTATCCTTGCCTGTCGGGCGCAATTCAGGACATTGAAGATGGCGTACTACCGTTACCATGTCTTTTTCTGCACGAACCAGCGCGAAGCCGGTCGTCAATGCTGCGGTCAATGCGATGCCTCGACCCTGCGCGACTACCTCAAGCGCCGCGTCAAGGAGCTTGGACTCGCGGGCGTGGGGGGCGTGCGGATCAACACGGCCGGCTGCCTCGACCGCTGTCGCGAGGGACCGGTCATCGTGGTCTACCCGGAGTCGATCTGGTACACCTATGCCGACACCGAGGATCTGGAAGAAATCCTACGGGAGCATCTGACGCACGGCCGGATTGTCGAGCATCTCCGGCTGCCCGGTTAAGGCGGATTTGCCGCGGGATCGAGCGAACGCGACGCGGATTTTGCCCGCGCGGCACTTGCGCCGGAAAAACCGATCGCGTAAGATGCGCGATCTTTCTCGACACAGAAATCGATATTCAGGCCGGCGCGCGAATCCGCCGCGCGGCCATCCCGGAGCGAAGGATCATGACGACGACTGTTAGCGCCAAACCCGCCGAGGTTCGCCGCGCCTGGTATCTGGTTGACGCCGATGGCAAAACCCTCGGGCGGCTGGCAAGCGAACTGGCGCTGCGCCTGCGTGGCAAGCATAAACCGCAATACACGCCCCATGTCGACACCGGCGATTACCTGGTCGTCGTTAACGCCGAGAAGATCCGCGTGACCGGCAACAAGCTCCAGGACAAGATGTACTATCGCCATACCGGCTATGTCGGTAACCTCAAGTCCATGAATCTCGCAAAATTGCTTGAGAAAACTCCCGAGCGCGCCATTCAGTTGGCCGTCAAGGGCATGTTGCCGCGTGGTCCGCTCGGTCGTGCTATGTTCCGGAAGCTGCGTGTCTACGCCGGTCCCGAGCATGGGCATCAGGCACAGCAACCCCAGGTTCTCGAGCTCAACGTTTAGGAATCAGACGCATGTCGGAGACGCAACACGCAATCGGTCGCCGCAAGACCTCCGCCGCACGGGTTTTCCTGTCGGTCGGTTCTGGCACCATCACGGTCAACAACCGTCCGCTTGATCTGTTTTTCGGGCGTGAGACGGCGCGCATGGTCGTTCGTCAGCCGCTCGTCACGGCCGGCCTCGTCGACCGCGTGGACATCAAGGTGACCGTCACTGGCGGCGGCAACACCGGACAGGCCGGCGCCATTCGTCACGGCATTGCCCGTGCCCTAGTCATTTACGACGAAGCGCTCCGCTCGCCTATGCGCCGCGCCGGCTTCCTGACCCGTGACGCCCGCGAAGTCGAGCGTAAGAAAGTCGGCCTGCACAAGGCCCGCAAGCGTCCTCAGTTCTCCAAGCGTTAAGCGGCGGGCGAATCGGGTATTGCCTCTGCTCAATCCATCGAGCATGAGGCCGCATTCTCCCCGCTTGCCATATGCACCGCCTACTTGGGGGATCGTCTAGTGGTAGGACAGCGGACTCTGACTCCGCTAACCAAGGTTCGAATCCTTGTCCCCCAGCCAAACAAAACAAGGGCTTAGCCGTAAGGCTAGGCCCTTTCTTTTTATCTTCCGGGCTTATGCCGAGCGGAGGCACCGCCAGCGCATTCAAGTTGGGGCAGGTTTCGTAAGGGTTTAGGTTCGTATCACTTCGCCAAAGCGTTGATCGACATGTTCTGAGCAGAGGCAATGGTTCCGTGGACAAACAGTGGTCGGATCAGGTTAAACCAGCGCTGGCCAACTTACTCCTTTGGCAGCCAGTTCGATGGAACGGATATGGTTCGCTTGCCAGATCTGCTTCGAATCCTGTCGGTCTTTGGACCTTTTGTTTTTTCGCGGCTGTGCCGACGCTGGCGATGATCGAGCGATTCGTGCAGGTTGCCCTGACAGCGCACCCTTTTGCTCCTGTTGCCTGGACCGCGCTACTGCTTCAGACGTTGTATCTATTGGGTCTGTTCGTTTCGTGCAAGCGGTTGTTTTCGATCACTCTTACCCCGGTTCGTCGCATCGGGGGGTGGCATGTCCTGGGTGTTTTCACACTGCTGTTTATGGTTTTTATGGTGGTCTACCCGATCGCCGATTCCGGCCGATTGGGCTTTTATAGCGATCGTGACGAGGCGATCGATGTCGCGGTCAGACAACTGGCGGCAGGCAATTATCCATATCGCTGTAAGGCGCTGTCCGGGATCCATGATGGCTGCCCGGCAGTCGGTAATCCGATTGCTCCCTTGCCGGGCGCATTGCTTGTCTCGGCACCTTTCGTCCTGGTCTGGGGGAGCGCGGTCCAATCGTTTTTCTGGCTTGGTGTCTTCTATTTTTCTTCAAAGCGGTATACTGGCAATGCGAACCTTTCCTCGGTTCATCTGCTCTCGCTGGTCGTGCTTGCCCCAGTGCTCGTCGCGGAGATCCTGACGGGCGGCGATCTGATCGCGAATACGCTGGCGGTGACCTCGTTCATTCTGCTCTCGCTGCGTGCCCGGTCGCCAATGTCCGGAATCGTCCGTGGACTCCTGCTCGGTGTAATGCTGTCCTGGCGGGCTCATTTCATCTTGGTGGCGATACCGCTCGCCGCATACCACATCAAATCGCGGGAGTTGGATAAACTACTGATGATCGGTTTAGCGGCAGCAGTCTCTTTTGTGGCCGTGACGGTTCCGTTTTGGCTGGTCAACCCCGACGCGTTTACGCCATGGACGGTGCAGCAGCATTTCGACGAGTTCAAGCAGATTTTGCCGCACGGCAATCTGGTTGCAATCGTCATCGCGGTGCCGCTAGGCGCGGTACTCGGCTTTCGCTCCCGTACACATGAAGATCTGCTGATCGCGTGCGCGGCGACCCTCATCGTTCCGATGCTGCTCGCGATCTTGCTGAACTCAATGAGCCAAGGCCGTCCTACGTTTCTGTTTTTTGGCTGGTATGCGATCAGCAGTCTATTTTTGGGAACGCTCGGCGCGATCATGCAGCACATCAAGGCGAACGCGGCCGAGGTGGATGCCGCGAACCCCGGCGCGGCGCTCGTCTGATCGCGTCAGCCGTGGCCGTCGACTGATGCCTGTCCGCGGCTCGGGAGCCGACTGGCTTTGTCTTTGACTGTTCATCGATCAGTGGTTAAGGTTTCAGCGGCGGCTGCCTATTGTCGCCGGATCTTCCCGTCAACGATGAATCGCTCCCGGAGTTCATGTCCATGCAGATAATCCAATCTACCCAAGGGTTAAAGATGTCGTTAGCGTTGGGGATGTCGCTCGCGCTGACTCTGGCTTGCCCGATCCAGGTCAGCGCGGCGCCCATCGATCTCGTGCTCACCAGAACTTCTACTTTGACGAATGTCGATGATAGCGAAGGGCTTTGGCAGTACGACGGAGGCGAAGTCAGCCTGGGTGGCGATCTGGTTGGATACTATGCCCGTAAGAAGCGCGTCAGCGATGGCGTGATTCTGAACGCGGCGACCGTCGAAATGACGCTGTTCGCGGATGGCGCGAGCCCGCCTCAGAATCTAACGTTACTGGGTTCGCATAGTTTCAATAGCGGGGATGAAATCGGAAGCGTGAGCGCGGCTTCGAGCGATTTCAGCGCCTTTATTGGAATCCAGTTTTCCATTGACGGTGCGAGCGACGTGCTGACCCTGGAAGCGCCCTGATTCGTCGGCATCGCCCGTCGGTCGATGCGACGGGAGCGATCCAGGGATGGATCGCGTTGGTTCTTCCTGAATGCGAAGTTGATACCGTATGATCGGCGCTGGCTCTGCGAGTCTGTGATCGCTCGCGACGACGCCTTATTCACGCTGGACGCGGTTTGATCGGCTTGACCGCGCATCCGCTCTCATCCTCTGTATCGCATCCTCAGGGAGACTCTCATACCATGTGCGGAATCGTCGGCGGTATTGCCCAACGTCCGGTCGCGGCCATCCTGCTTGAGGGGCTGCGGCGACTCGAATACCGCGGTTACGATTCCGCGGGGATTGCGGTCCTCGACCCATCGGGTTCGCTCAATCGCGCGCGCACGCTCGGAAAAGTCGCCCGCTTGAGCGAGGAGGTCTCCGCCCATCCGCTGCCCGGCACGCTGGGAATCGCCCATACGCGCTGGGCGACCCACGGCGAGCCCGCGACCCACAACGCCCATCCGCATGTTTGTCGAGACCGTTGTGCGCTGGTCCATAACGGGATCATCGAGAATCACGAGGTTCTGCGCCGGGAACAACTCAGTGCCGGACACCGGTTCACGTCCGAGACGGATACCGAGGTGGTGGTCCATGCGATCTACGATGCGCTTCTGGAGGAGCGCAGCCTGATCGAGGCGGTTCGTCAGGCCACCGCCCGGCTGCGCGGCGCCTATGCGCTTGGCGTGATCGACACGCAGGATCCGGAGCATCTGGTCGCGGCCCGCCAGGGCAGTCCATTGGTCATCGGGGTGGGCTTCGGGGAGCATTTCATCGCTTCCGATGTGTTCGCGCTGCTGCCGGTCACTAATCGCTTTATCTTCCTGGAAGAAGGCGATATCGCTGAACTGACGCGTGACACGGTCCGTATCTGGGATCGCGATGGCCTTCCGGTCGAGCGCCCGGTCAAAACGTCCTCGGTCGCGGCCGATGCCGCCGAGCGTGGCGAATACCGCCATTTCATGCTCAAGGAGATCTTCGAGCAGCCGCGCGCCATCGCCGACACGCTGCAGGGCCGGCTGGTCGGCGATCGGGTCTTGCCGGAGAGCTTTGGCAACCAGGCCGCCGAGATTTTCAGTGGCATCCAGTCGGTCGCCATTGTCGCCTGCGGAACCAGCTTTCATGCCGCCCTGGTCGCCCGTTACTGGATGGAGTCCATCGCCGGGCTGCCCTGTCAGGTGGAGGTCGCGAGCGAATACCGTTATCGTACCCATGTCGTTCCCCCACATGCCTTGTTCGTGACCATCTCTCAATCCGGAGAAACCGCCGATACCCTGGCGGCGCTGCGTCTCGCCAGGGCGTCCGGTTATGACACGACACTGGCCATTTGCAACGTGCCCGAGAGCTCGCTGGTGCGCGAGTCCGATCTGGTCCTTCTGACGCATGCTGGACCGGAGATCGGCGTCGCGTCCACCAAGGCATTCACGACCCAGTTGGTGGCCTTACTGTTGCTGACCACGGTTCTGGGCCGCTTTCATCGTCTCGACGAGGCTGGCGAAGCGCACCTGGTGGGGCTGCTGCGCGCATTGCCGGGCAAGATTGAAGAGGTGTTGTCCCTGGATGACCGCATCGCGGCGCTGGCCGAACAATTCGTCGACAAGCATCACACGCTGTTTCTGGGGCGCGGCGAACAATACCCGATCGCCATGGAGGGGGCGCTCAAACTCAAGGAGATCTCCTATATTCACGCCGAAGCCTATCCGGCTGGCGAGCTTAAGCATGGTCCCCTCGCGCTGATCGACGAGGACATGCCGGTCGTCGTGGTCGCGCCGAACAATGCCCTGCTGGAGAAACTCAAATCCAATCTGGAAGAGGTCCGCGCGCGGGGCGGCCAGCTCTATGTCTTTGCCGATTTTCAGGTGCCGATGGAAGAGGGCGATGGGGTCACCGTCATCCGTCTGCCCGAGACCGATGACCTGATCGATCCCCTGATCTTCACGGTACCGCTCCAACTCCTGGCCTACCATGTCGCCGTGCTCAAGGGCACGGACGTGGATCAGCCGCGCAATCTTGCGAAATCGGTCACGGTCGAGTAGGCGCGGAATGCGAGGACTGCTAGCGGGTTGGCAGCCGTGCCTGGCACGGACTTCTATACTGAGCCCAAGAGCGCGGCGGATGCCAATCGACCTTGCCGCGCGCAAGTTTCTCCTCCCGCGGGTGCATGGACGAAACGGCAATAGCGGCAGCGAGTCTTGCTCCGCCCTGCGGGATTTCAGCTAAAAATACAGCAAGTTGCTGAAAGCGAAGATGATCGACTTATGGCCGAGACACTTATGTCCAATGTCCTGCCGTTTGGCGGCCGCGACGCATCCTTGCCACGGGAGATGCCGGAAGATGCGCCGTCCATCCTTTCGACCTGCCGTGACCGACTGGTTCAGGGCGTAACATCGGTTTTTGTCCAGCACCTCGGTCGAGCAAACGACGAATTTCTCGGCATGGCGGATCGCGCGACCAACCTGGAGCAGCAACAGACCTGCTTCGCCGCCATGAACTTTCTGGCCAATCGCGCTCAAGGGTTGCTCGGACAGTTCCAGGGGGTGTATGCCGCCAACTTCGATGCGAGCATGGCCGCCTTTAGCGCCGCGCGTCCCCGTCTCAGTCAGCGCGCGCCCGACGAGCTGAAATTGATCGATACCGATGAGTTCGAGCAGGATCTGGCCATCGGTAAAGTGTCCACCCGCGCCGCCTTCAATTGCTCCCAACACCTCGTCGCGCTCGATCGCCGACTTGGCGCCCTGCTGCATGTTCAGCGCATCAGCCAGGACGACAATCCGCTGCATCCAGGTCATCTGTTCAGTGCCATGCTGCACGCCTTGACCGAGATGGATGTCGGCCGGGAACTCGCCCTTGCGCTGCTGCAGTCGTTCGAGCGGCAGACCGCCGCCGAACTTCCCGGCATTTATGCCGAACTCAATCGTTATCTGGCCCAATCGGGCGTTTTACCGACGATCCCGCTGGCCAGCCCCCAATCCCTTTCAGGCGGGCAACCCATCGGCAATCAAAACGGTTCCGGTCTGCTGTCGGGGGCGCCCTTGTCCGAACCGAACCGGACGATTCCGCTCGGGCAAAGTCCGGGGGGGACGCTTGGCTCGGGTGCCACGGTCTCCAGCGTCCATCAAGATGTCTTCAGTCAACTGCTGCAGGCGATTCAGACGGCAAATGCGTTCCACTCATCCGCGCCTGCCGGCTGGCAGTCGGGATCGTTGACGGCTCCGGCCATGGGCATGGGGCCGCCAGCGCCCTCGAACCTCGGCGTCAATCAGTTGGTCGAGGCGCTGAGCGGTTTGCAGCGAGGATACGCGGATCCACAGTCGATGCCAGGAATGGGCGCGGTGCGGATCGATCCCGCGCAAGGCAATGTCCTGCGGCAGATTCGGTCGACACCGATGGCCAGTTGGTCGCATCCGATGGATGCCATGACCATCGACATCGTGTCGATGCTCTTCGATGCCATTTTCAACGATCCGGATCTCTCCGCCGCCATGCGTGCCGAGATTGCGAAGTTGCAGATCCCGGTGCTCAAGGTCGCGCTCCTGGACAAGACCTTTTTCTCCGACCGCAAGCATCCGGCCCGACGTTTGCTGGACGTGATCGCGACCTCGGGTATCGGCCGCAATGAAAACGACGAACCGCGTCTGCTCACGAAGATCCGTTCCATCGTCGAGAGCGTGGTCAGCGGTTTTGATTCGGATATCCAGATATTTTCGAGCCAGGTGCAGAAGCTTGAGGAATTTCTGCAAGACGAGGAGGGCCGCGCCCAGGGCAAGGCCACGCAAATGGTCGCCCAGCTCGAATCGGTGGAGCGCCGGGAGATTGCGGCAAACCGGGCCGCCAAGGAGATCGAGTTGCGTGCCAAGCGCCCCAAGGTCGCGCCGCTGATTGTCGATTTTCTTGAACGCAATTGGCGTCTGGTGCTGGCGGAGACCTGTGCGCGGGCGGGCGACACCGACCCGGAGTGGAGCGAAGGTCTCCGGCTGATGGATGAATTGATCTGGAGCGTGGAGCCAAAATTTGGCCAGCAGGAGCGCGACCGGCTGCTGGTGCTGCTACCCGACCTGCTCAAGCGACTGCGCCAGGGACTCGAACGCGTCAAACTGGATGGCGCCTGGGACGATTTCTTCAGCGAACTGATCCGTCTGCACATGGCGGCCCTGCACAATGACAATTCCTCCGATGTCGCGACTCGCGAGAGCCAGGCGCGCAGTGTACCGGACCATCCGATGTCGAGTGGAGTCGGTGATACGGTGTCTGACATCCAGCCGCTCCAGGCGCCCAAGCCGGAGCCGACGGACGCGCCGGCGGATCGTCATCTGAGTCTGGTGCAGGCACTGGAGGTCGGCGCCTGGATCGAATTCCAGAGCTTTCGGGGCACTCGCAATACCCTGCGGTTAAACTGGGTCAGCGAGTTCAAGCGGGTCTATCTTTTCACCAACCGGCAGGGCGAAAACGCCATGACATTGGCGGCCACCAGCTTGGCCGATCACCTGCGCAAGGGAACCGCGCGTCTGCTCAGTCAGAATCCGCTCACCGATCGCGCCGTCGCACAGGTGCTGCAAAAGGTGGGTCCAGCATCCGCCGAACCAGGCGCGGGATCTCGGTCTCCAGGCTTTGTTTCGGAATAAAGCCCAGCGTTTGTTCCAGCTTTTTCGACGAGTACCAATCATCTCCAGTCAGTTTGTCCAGTCCGTCCAGCGTCAGCGGCAGTCGACGACCGAGCAGGCGCTCGCCGATGGTTCCGCCCGCGGCAGCGGCCTGCAGCATCCACAACGGCGTACGCCAGCGAGGAATCGGCCGTTCTAGCGCGAGCAGAATCCGTTCGTAGATCCAGCGTGTCGAATAGCCGCGTCCATCCGTGACAAAGTAGGTCTCTCCACGGCTCGCCGGGTGTCGCACGGCCAGCAGCGCGGCGTCCACCGCGTCCTCGATATGAATGGCCGAGCGGCGATTGTCGATCCGGGGCCAGGGCGGAAAGCGTCCCGCCGCGATGGCCGCGATCATGCGCGAGAGGTTTCCCTTGCCGTCCAGTCCATAGACCATGGGCAGCCTCAGGATCGTGGATTGGATGCCGGCGGCCCGTCCGGTCTCCAGAACCCGCTGCTCGGCCGCCAATTTCGCACGGCCATAGAGTGAGTCCGGTTTGGGGGTCAGCGTCTCGTCGGCGGGATATCCAGGCGCGCCGGCCTGCGCGCCCATCACCTTGATCGTGCTGACGTAGATCTGACGCTGGATGGCCGATTGCGCGACCCGCGCCATGAGATTCGCCGTACCCTCGGCCGTGACTGGCCAATGGCTGGAGGCGTTGTAGAGATCGGCTTCGTCGGGTCGGGGGGCGTAACTGGCCAGGTGAAAGAGCGTGTCGATGCTGTCGCAGATCGATTCCAGGCGATGCAAATCGGTCAGATCGCCCGCGCGTACCGCGACTGGCTGATCTCCCCAGAGAGTCCGTGCCGCTTCGGGATCGCGGGTCAGGATCGACACCGGACAGCCTTCCAGCAGGAGGGCGGAGACCAGCCGTCGGCCAACCTGGCCAGTAGCGCCAGTCACCAGAATGTTTCCAAGTTCCAAACCGCGCTCCTCGTTCATTGCGCCCTGACGCGCGCGCGGGTGCGTTCGTCGGGGGCCGTGGTGAGTGCTTCGTAGAGTGCAATACTGGAAATCATGCCATTACTATGCGACCGAAAGTCGCTGCAGGCAAGCCAAGCCACTAGCGAGGTGGGTAGAGCGAAGCGAAACCCAGCGAACCCACTAGTGCGGGCGTTTGAAAATCCCGCGGGCCCATGACCGAACAAAAACTGCGAACCGAACCAAGAAAAAATGCAGACGGATGCCCAGAATGACCAGGGCGCTGAAGGGTCGGGGATAGCGATGCGCTTGGAACTTGCGGAAAAAACGCTCCATGCCGCGATGTTTGTGACGCTCCACGGCCGCCGGGTCGCTGGTACTACAGGCTCCTTTGTGATGGATGACGCTGACATCCGGGATCAGCGCGATCTTCCAGCCTGCCTGATGGAAGCGTACGAACCAGTCCAGATCCTCGCAGTGCAGAAAATAGCCTTCGTCGAGCGGGCCAACCGCGTCGAGCGCCTGCCGGCGGACGAACATGAAGGAGCCGGAGATGGCCTCGACGTCGGTGGGCGAGGTCGGCAGCGGTTCGCGGTCATGGTTCAAACGTCGACCGCCCGCGCCGGGCATCAGCCGATCGAGTCGGGTCAGGCGCTTGAACGCGATCCAGGGATCCGGAATGGAGCGGCGGCAGGCCACTTGCTCGGTACCATCGGGATTGAGGATGAGACAGCCCGCCATGCCGACCTCCGGGCGGCTGTCCATGAACGCCGCGATTCGCGCCAGCGTCTCGGGCCTGACCAGGCAGTCCGGATTCAGCAACAGCAGGTAGTCGGCATGGGTCAGCGGCAGCGCCCGGTTGTTGGCTCTGGCGAAACCCAGGTTGGCGCCGTTTTCCAGGACGCTCAAGCGTGGTTCCTGGCTCCAGGCGGCTTTCAATCGTTCCAGACTGTCGTCGACCGAGCCGTTGTCGCTGACGATGACGTCGACCCGGAGGCTCGATGACAGCACGGCCGCCACGCATTCCGCAAGCAGCGGTCCCGCGTTGTAATTGACGATGATGACACTGACCGCCGGCGCGGGGGCGGCGCTCTGGGGCGGATTCATGGCAGTGACTCCAGACCCAGCGCCTGACGCACCGCCCGCTCGGCCGCGGAGAAACTGAAGTGCCGTTCCATCACCTCAAGCCCGCCATCGGACAGACGCTGCCAGAGTTGCGCATCGGTATACAGACGCTCGACCGCCGCGGCGAACGCGGGCGCGTCGTCGGCGACCAGCACGGATTCGCCATGGACCAGGTGCATCCCCTCGACGGCCATCGTGGTGGCCACCACCGGCAGGCCGTGGGCAAGGCTTTGGTTGATCTTGCCCTTGACGCCGGCCCCGTAGCGCAGCGGCGCCACCGAGAGCCGGCAGTGCGCGAAATAAGGGTCTACATCCGGGACATAGCCCAGGATTTCGACACCGTTTCCGGCGCAGGCCAGCACCTCGGCGGGCGGATCCGCGCCGATGACCTGAAGCGCGAGGTCGGGGATGCGCGCGCGCAGCCGAGGCATGACCTCGCGGCAGAAAAAAAGGATCGCGTCGGTATTCGGGGGATGCGCGAAGGCGCCGATGAAGAGGAGGCCGCGACGCTCGTCCATGGGTCTGGCGCAGCCGTGGATCCGATGGATATTCGAGACCACATGGACGGCAAGATCCGGCGCCTCGACCGCCAGCAGATCGCGTTCGGCCTCGCTGACCACCAGGGTCAGACTGGCCTGTCGCATCAGCGCCAGTTCCTGTCGCTTGCGCGTCGCGGCGACCTGCCGGATCCCTCGGCCGCCATGCAGTTGCGCCAGTCGTTGCTCGCGCAGAAAGTGCAGGTCGACGGTATCGAAGAGGATGCGCGCCCGCGGGCAGTGGCGCCGCGCCGCGGCCATCAGCGCGGCGGCGGCATCGGCCCGACTCAGGATCACCAGGTCGTAGATCCCGCCATGCTCCGCCAGGTGACGCGCGAGGGTGCGGACATATGGACGGTAGAGCACCTCGATCCCGCGGCGTTGTAGATCGGCGACATAGGGCTGCGGCGCCTCCAGATTGGCCGCGGCAAAGGTGACCTTATAGCCGAGCCCTTGCAGAATGCGGAAGAGATTGACCATCCGCAGCGAGCCGGATTCGCGGTCGGGGGTGACCATGTAATTGTCGACCACCAGCACCCGTTGTCGGACATTGCGCTCCCGGGCTTGTTCGAGGGCGCTCGCGCCGAGCGGGGTCGCGACATCGTCCCGCTGGCCAAAGGTTGCCAACTCCCGCTGCCAGCGTTGACGGAAGGTCTCGGCATGGATGCGCTGGAAGCGTTTGAGTCCGGTCTCGGCCTGCTCGTCCCGCCCGGCGGTAATCCCTTCGAAATGGATGACCACCGACAAGGGCTGGTAATACACCTGGAAGCCAGCGGCCCGGACACGGAAGGCGAGATCGGTGTCTTCATAGTAGGCGGGCGCAAAGGCGCGATCGAATCCGTCCAGTTGCCGGAACAGCGCGCCGGCGATCGCCAGTGCCGCCCCCGAGCAATAATCGACGGCGCGTCGATAGCTGTATTCGGGCTTGTTCGGATCGTCCAGATGTCCGTAATTCCAGGCCGAGCCGTCGTCGAAGAGGATGCCCCCGGCCTCCTGCTGGCGTCCATCGGGATAGAGGAGACGACTGCCGACGATGCCGGCGTCTTTGGTTTCTCGAAAGGTCTCGATGAGTGCGTCGAGCCAGCCCGCCTGCACCTGGGTGTCGTTGTTCAGAAAGACGATGAATTCGCCGCGCGCCAGTCGCGCGCCACGATTGCAGGCGCCCACGAAGCCGAGATTTTCGTCGTTACGGATCAGCCGCAGCCCTGGATAGTCGGCGAGACGCGCGGCGGTTCCATCCGTGGAGCAATCGTCGACGACGATGATCTCAAAGGCGGCAGCGGCGCCGGCCCGTGCCAGGGCGGCAAGACAATGATGAGTAAAGTGAAACTGATTGTGCACGGGGATGACGACCGAGGCGACCGGCGCCTCGGTCGCGGGCAGCGTCACGGGTTGGAATGGCTCCTGAAAGGAGAGCAGCGCGGGAGGCCCGGGGACCGCGAACGCGGTGGTCCGCAAACGCCGCTTGAGCTTGCGCAGCAGTACGCTGGCCCCTTCGGTGCGCAGGACATGGAGCACGCGGGGTAGATAGCGGAGCGCGATCCAAAGGAGCCCCGAGCCCTGATTGCTGGCGATCGCCATTCAGCGGTTCTGTTCCGTCATCACGCCGCCGATCACCAGGACACTGCGGCCTCGGATACCGACTTGAGCATCGCGGCGATCCTGGCCATCGCCGCGCTCGACTCCTGCGTGGCGAGCGGAATCGTCCGATGCGCGACATACGTGGTTCCAGGTTGCTCGGGCAAGGTGTAGACACTGACGATGAAGGGACAGTTGACGATGCGCGCGGGATCCTCGCGAGTCATCTCCCGCGACAGCACCGCGCTGCAAAACTCGATGTTTCTGGCTTGGAGATAGAGGGGATCCGACATGCCGAGGTCTTTCCCCGTGCGCTCCAGCATCTCGCCCATGTCCATCACGTTGTTGATATACAGGCCGCGTTCCAGAATCGCGGCCTTCAGTCCTTCGAGTACATCCTCGAAGGCCGCATCGCTACGATAGAGGCTGGTATCGTCGCTATTCGACGCGGACGCGCCCGGTCGCAAACAGCCGATGAGTAACAGAACAGCGAGCGAACGTGAGCGGGTCAACATGGGTCTGTTCTCCATCGGATGATTCGTCGGGTCGCCAGAATCTTAACAGGGGAAGCCGCCTTGAGCGATCAGGCGGATGCTTGTCGGTGAATGGGAGTGCCCGGAAGGCTCGACAGAAAACGCAAGACCCCGCGCGCGGGCGGGGTCCGTCTCGAAAGCGACGCTGTGGATGCGAATTTCAGTACTGATTCATGGGGCGGAAGGCGGGAGCGGAAGGCCAGTCGGTCGATGGTGGCTGCTGGGCCGGCGGTTGCCTCGTCTCCAGTTCCTCGATGCGCCGCTTGAGTGCCTCGATCTCGGATTGGTCGGCATTGCCGGGAGACGATTGGGGCGGCGGCGCGACCGGCGCGGCGGGTATCGGTGCCCCGCCATAATAACCGGGGGGGCCATATCCGGCGGGCGGCGGGGGACCGAATCCAGGCACACCGTAGGGTGATCCATAAGGGACTCCATAAGCGCCTGGCGGATAGCCATCGCCTCCTTCATAGGGGCCATCGTAGTAAGGCTCATCGTGACGGTCGTTGCCGTCCATCCAGCGGCCTGGATTCATCATGTCGCCAAAATCGAAGGCGTGGCTTGCGGGAGGATAGGCGGCGATGACGGTCAAGGTGCTCAACGTCATCGCACGGAGGGTCGTATTTGATTTGATGAACACAGCGTTGAATCCTCAAGAGATGGTTTTTTGTTTTACTGTCGTGGTCAATCGGAGCCGACTTGTCATCGTTCTCCCTTAGTGCTTGCGCCACATCGAAATCTCAAGGTGACCGACACCATGCCTCTCGGCCGGGAATGGGTGCAATCGGCATCGGGACGGTTCAGTCATGGGCATGGGAGTGGGAGTGGGAGTGGGAGTGGGAGTGGGAAGAATGGTGGTCATGGGCGTGACGATGAAGCTGCTCTGCGGTCCCGGCAGGCGGATGGGCGCCCTCCGGCACGATCGCCGGACGAATCGAGCGACCAAGCTCAAGCCGCTCGCGCTGGGAGCGCAGCTCATCGCGCAGCCATTGCAGCCAGGGAGCCAAAGCGGCGTCGCCGCGCGTGGCGATGGTCATGAACGGCGCCGTGCTGGCCAATTGGCGCAGATAGCGCTCCGCCCGCTCGGGCTGGAACTCGGGCAGCACCGACAGCAGATCGGCCTTGGTGCAGAGCACCAGATCGGCGGTGCGGAACATCACCGGATACTTGGCGGGCTTATCGTCGCCCTCGGGCACCGACAACAAGGCGATATTGCGATGCTGGCCCAGATCGAAACTGGCGGGGCAGACCAGATTGCCGACGTTCTCGATGAACAGCAGGTCGATGTCGTCGAGATCCAGATGATGCAGCGCCGTGTGAACTAGATGGGCGTCCAGATGACAGGCGCTGCCGGTCGAGATCTGAATGGCCGGCACGCCCTTGGCGCGAATACGCTCGGCGTCATTCTCGGTCTCCAGATCGCCCTCGATCACAGCGATGCGAAACTCGCCGCCGAGGGCCTCGATGGTCGCCTCCAGCAAGCTGGTCTTGCCCGCGCCGGGCGAGGACATGAGGTTCAGCGCCAGCACCCCATGATGGTCGAAGTGTTCCCGATTATGGGCGGCCTGATGGTCATTCTCGGACAGCAGCCCCTGGAGCACGGTCACCGCCGCGCGGCCATCCTCGGTCAGCGCGTGCTTCCCGTCCGCGCGCACGAGATGCTCGTTCCCCGGCGTGATGTTGCAGCCGCAAGTATTGCACATGACAGAATCTCCCAGCGAAAGCGTCAGTTTAAGCGATCCGGCAAAGAAGTGAAGACCGGCATGCGCGGCCCGATGTCCCAAAAACCCTATGACCGCGCGATACGATGTCATAAGAAGCAGACATTGTCCCAAGAAAAGCCGATGTCTGACCGCTGTTTCCGAATTCCACGGCGTTTTCGGCCCGCAGGTCGCGAGCGCGGATCAGTCATCCTGATCGGGGATGGTCAATTCCAGATTGGCCAGCAGCAATTCATCCCCGCTGATCAAGCGGGTCTCGAAACTGCCGCAGGCGCCGCAGAGGAGCCGGTTTGGCGTGGCGTCGGTTTCGGCCTCGCACTGGCGGCAGCGGACGCGAATCTGGGAGGGCTCGATGACGAGTTCCGCCTGTGCGGCGATGGTGCCCGCCGCCGCCAGCGGATAGGCATGCTGGAGTAACGCCCCCTCGACCCCGGACAAGGGACCGACCTTGAGCAGGATGCGATCGACGCGGGTTGCGCCATGCTCGCGGGCAATCTGTTCGACCTGATCGAGCAGCGACTGACAGAGCGAGAGTTCATGCATCGGCAAAATCCGCGCGGTAGCCTAGGAGTAAAGCGGCCAGGAGTCCGACCGGGACGCCAAACAGCAGGACGGACAGGGCCGGTAGGAGCGGCATCCCGGCGAGCGTCGACGCGGCGACGAGCAGCGGGGGAAGGGCGCCGGCGGTCAGGATTCGCGGGAGATGGCGCAGACCGGATGGCGGCGGCTCCCGACACCAGGCGAGTTGCCAGTTCAGGGGGCGCGCCGCCAGATGCCAGGTCAAGGCCAGGAGCAGCGCGCCCAGGATCGCGCCCGCATGTCCTGTCAGGAACAAAAGGGCGGCCAGGAGCGCCGTCAGACCGATCATCCCGTAACGCGGATAACCGATCTCGGAGCCGCGACAGCGGGTCGGGAGGCGTTCCAGCAGGATACCGAACATCGGCAGCGCGGCGGCATTGACCAGCAGAATGACGACGAACGGCCAGGATGCCGGCTGTCTCGCCAGCAACAGCAGACCGACCGACAACACCCCAAGCGCCGCCAGGGAGGTGATTCGGGACGGACGCGCGCGCAGAAAGCGACCGAAGCGCGTCCCGTGCTGGCTATCGCGTTTCCCCATCGGGATTGCTACACACATCGCAAAGCTCCTGCCTTTTCAGCCTTCCAGATAGGTATACCCATACAACCCCGCCTTCAGCTCGACAAAAAGCTGCTCGCGGGTCGGTCGATCCAGCCCCGCCGCGTCGAGCTTGCGCCGATAGTGCGCGAGCAGGGCGCGGGGCTCGAAATGGACATAGCTCAGGAGTTCGTCGGTCGAGTCGCCGCGTTCGGGATCCCGCAGACGGTAGCCGCCAGGGGCGCTGGCGTCCAGTTCCACGTTGACGGCGTCGGTGTCGCCGAACAGGTTGTGAATGTCGCCGAGGATTTCCTGATAGGCGCCGACCATGAAAAAGCCGAGCAGATAGGGTCCGTCCAGACCCGCGCCCGCGTGGACCGGAAGACTCGCCTCCACGCCGCCCTCGTCGACGTACTGATCGATGCAGCCGTCGGAATCGCAGGTCAGGTCATGCACCACCGCGCGCGCCTCGGGCACCTCGTTGAGGCGCTGGATCGGGACGATCGGGAAGATCTGATCGAGCGCCCAGATGTCCGGCAGCGACTGAAAGAGCGAAAAATTGCAGAAGAGTTTGTCCGCCAGCAGTGCGTTCACCTCGTCGGCCAGTTCGCGATGACGACGGATGCCAGGATCCAGCCGTCCGGCCAGCGCCCGGCAGATGGCGAAAAACAGCTCCTCCGCCCGCGCCCGGCCCGTCAGATCGAGTTGGTCCTGAGCGAAACGTTCGCGGGCGGTCGCGAGCAGTTCGCGCGCCTCGGCATAGACCTCCTCGGGCGAGGATCCGGTCACGGACCGAAGCTGACGGACCAGCGCATCCAGGGTGGCGTCGCCTTCCGCGTCCCGTGGCGTAATGTCCCGACCGCCCGCCTCTTCGCGATCGATCACGTTGGCGATCAGCACCGCATGATGGGCGGTCATCGCCCGCCCCGATTCGCTGAAGAGATCGGGTTCGGGCAGTGCGCGGCACCGGCATTCGGCGGCGATGGTGTTGACGATGGCGCTCGCGTAGCCATCGAACCCGTAGTTCACCGAACAAGAGTGGCGGGTCCGGGTGCCCTCGTAGTCCACCCCCAGCCCGCCGCCCACGTCGATCACGCGGATGGGCGCGCCCAGACGGTGCAATTCGGCATAGAACCGGACCAGTTCGGCGACGCCGGCGCGGATGTCCTGAAGACTCGGGATCTGCGAGCCCAGATGGGCGTGCATGAGCTGAAGCCAGTGCAGCCGGTCGGCGTGCTCCAGCGTGCGCACCAGTTCCAGAATCTGATTGGCGGTCAGACCGAACTTGGCCTTTTCGCCGCCGCTGTTCTGCCAGTTGCCGACCGCCGCCGCCGCGAGCCGGATCCGCACCCCCAGCAGCGGCTCCACGTCGAGCCGCGCGGCCTCTTCCAGGATCAGCGGCACCTCGGAAGGCTTCTCGATGACGATGTAGACCCGCAGCCCGAGCCGCCGACCGATCAGGGCGAGGCGGATATATTCGCGATCCTTATAGCCGTTGCAGACCACCAGACCGCCGGGCGGGGCGAGCGCCAGCACCGCCATGAGTTCGGGCTTGCTGCCGGCCTCCAGTCCGGCGTGCCCCGAGTGCAGAATCTCGCGCACCACGCCCGCCTGCTGGTTGACCTTGATCGGATAGACCGGCTGATAGCGTCCGGTATAGCCACAGGCCGCGCTGGCGTCGACAAAGGCGCGGTTCAGCGCCTGCACGCGATGGCGCAGGATGTCGCTGAAGCGCACCAGGACCGGCAGCGACAGGCCCGCCGAGGCGATCTGCACGGCCAGCGCCGAGAGGTCGATCTCGGTCGAGCCTTGCGGATCGGGACGCGCGCACAGATGGCCAGCGGCGTCGATGCCGAAATACCCCTCGCCCCAACGGTCGATGGCATAGATGTTTTTGCAGCGTTGGACCGCTGGGTCCATGGGATTGTCTCCTGGAACTTGATCGCGACGAATGGGCCATGCGGCGGATGGGGCTGGAATCGACCCGGAAATGGATGTGTAATCCGGTCTGCCCGTCGTCTCTCGCGTCACTCTTGCCTAACTGTCACGGATATCTTCATTCATGTCTAGCTCACGTCCCGCAATCGTCGATCTGCTCGACCAGCGCATTCTCATCCTCGACGGCGCCATGGGCACCATGATCCAGCGTTACCAACTCGCCGAGGAAGACTACCGCGGCGATCGCTTCAAGGACTGGCCCTCGGACCTGAAGGGCAACAATGATCTGCTGGCCCTGACCAAGCCCGAGGTCATCCGCGGCATTCATGAGCAATATCTGGAGTCCGGAGCGGACATCCTGGAAACCAACACCTTCAACGGCAACCGGCTATCCCAGGCGGATTATGGGCTTCAGGATCACACGGTCGACATCGTCACCGCCGCCGCCCGGCTCGCGCGCGAGGTCGCCGATGAATGGACCGCCAAAACGCCGGACAAACCCCGATTCGTCGCCGGCGTGCTCGGTCCGACCAGCAAGACTGCCAGCATCTCGCCCGAGGTCAACGACCCCGGCGCGCGCAACACCAGCTTCGACGAACTGGTCGTCATCTATGCCGAGGCCACCCGCGCGCTGATCGCCGGCGGGGTGGATCTGATCCTGATCGAGACCGTCTTCGACACGCTCAACGCCAAGGCCGCCGCCTTCGCCGTGGACCAGGTCTTCGAGGAAGACGGCGTGCGGCTGCCGGTCATGATCTCGGGGACCATCACCGACGCCTCCGGGCGCACCCTGTCCGGCCAGACGGTGGAAGCCTTCTACAACAGCCTGCGTCATGTGAAGCCACTGTCCATCGGGCTGAACTGCGCGCTCGGGCCAGACGCCCTGCGGCCGCATGTGGAGGACATGGCGCGGGTCGCCGAGTTTTTCACCTCCTTCCACCCCAATGCCGGACTTCCCAACGAGATGGGCGAGTACGACATGACCCCGGACGAGATGGCCGCCCATGTGCGCGAGTGGGCCGAATCGGGCTTCGTCAACATCGTCGGCGGCTGCTGCGGCAGCACCCCGGCGCACATCCGGGCGATCGCCGAGGCCGTGCAGGGCCAGCCGCCGCGTCAGCCGAAAGCCAACGCGCATCGTCTGCGGTTGTCGGGGCTGGAGGCGTTTAATGCCTAATAAGCCAAGGGGCACGCCAGAAGCGTCCGTTGCCAGCAATCCGCCACTCTGACAGTGCGGGCGGCAAGGTTGGCCCGATCGCTCTTGCGGCGTGTCGACCATGCGTTTTATCTGACCGCCCGCATCGCGGAACGACGTACCGCAATGAAACGCGGTGAAAAACGCTTCAGCTTCATCGCTGAGCGCGGGGATTCCAAAACAGTGCGGTGACCGCATGACAAGGATTTTGCTGCTCGAGGACGACTGGATCCTGAGAGAAGAGTTAGCCCTCTTTCTCGTGGAGTTGGGCTACGAGGTCCTGGAGGCTGGCACGCTCGCCGAATTCGCCCCGCTGATCCCTGGGGCGGCGCTTGCCATCATCGACATCAACCTGCCCGACGGCGACGGCTTCGATGCCCTGGCATGCCTGCGCGCCCAGCGCCCTGGGGCGGGTGCCATCATGCTCACGGCGCGGGGCGCGCTCGAGGACCGGGTGCGCGGACTGACCGAGGGGGCCGATCACTATCTGGTTAAGCCCATTTGTCTGGTAGAACTGGCGGCGATCGTCCAGGCGTTGCTGCGGCGCGTCGCCCCCGGCTGGCGGCTGCATCTAAGGAGCACTGTCTGAGCAGTCCCGAGGGGCAGCGTTGCGCGCTCTCGCCGATGGAGATGACGCTGTTCGATCTGCTCTTCAGACAACCCGACCAGGAGCTATGCCGAGAGGTGTTGGTGACGGCACTGGGCCATGACTGGCTGCACTATGACGTGCGCCGGCTGGAGAAACTGGTCAGCCGCTTGCGACAGCGTTGGCAGACGGAGACGGGACAGCCGCTACCGCTCAAGACCCTGCATCGGTATGGGTATTGTTTTGGGGCGGAGATCCATCGAGTGTGAATCCACCTAGAAAGCGCAGTCAGCCGCCAGCGACCAGCCTCCAGCCGTTGTGTTGCGGAGGTTTTCGGTGCTTGCGGTCTTCACCCAGCGGGTGAGCCTCGCCAGGTCTCGCTCAGTCGCCAAGTCGCAGATTCCTAAAAGCTGGCGACTGGAGGTTGGAAGCTGGAAGCTGACCGCTCTTGTTGTGCGATTTCGTGGCATCGCCGTCGGCGTGCCGACGCAACAGCGGTTCGAGCACAGCGAGCAGCCGGCCGATGTTGGTGTCGAGATGATGGAGCGTGCGCCCAACCTGATGTGCCCGCGCCGAGAGCTGCGCATAATAGGCGGCATCGTCGAAGAGTCGAATGATGGTGTAGACGCCCGGACCATGGCCGGCCAGTCGCCGCGCGACTCGACCACCTCGAATCGAATGTCCGGACGCCGTTGCTCAAGCAGCATGGCCAACTGAATGACGATCCCCACGCCCTTCTCGGGCGAGGGATTGATGAAGAGGAGATATGGGCGCGGCGGTGCGACTCGGCGAGCACGGTGACGGGGTCGATGAAGGTTCCGACCGCCACCGGCTGGATGTCCTGGGTCCGCCGGTAGTGCTCCGTGGTCGCCTGACTGTCGGTGACGATCAGATCGACGTCGCGACACCAGCGCGTGTCGGTGTAGTTGCCGTTGACGAGATAGGCCAGGCTCGGAATCCCCCGAGCGCGCGCCTCGTCGGCGATCAGCAGGTCGAGCGTCTGACCGCCGTAGAACAGCACCAGATCCGGTTTGAAGCCATCATGAGGATCGTTTTCGATGACTTCCTTCCTCGCTGGAACGATCGCGCCATTCCACAGACACTCTGATTTCGGGAAGTGATTTACAGCCAAATCCTAAGTCGCTAGAGACGTAGGAAATACCGAGGAAGGAGCCTGCGTCATAGCTTGCAACCGCCAAGGGATCGTCGATCAGCGTATAGGTGTGCCCAACGGACTCGTCGTTGGCATCCACGAAGTTGAAGCTGAATGCGCTCAGGGCGGTATCGCCACTGAAACCGGCGCCCGGGTCGGTGAAGGCAAAGCTGCCGGAAAAGGTCTGGCCATCGAGACTGCCGCCGAAAAGGTTCACATCGAAATCATAGGTGATGACGCTCGCCGAGCACAGGATGAGTGCGATCAAGAGTGAGATACGGGTGGAATGCGTCATGGTCTAGGCTCTTCTGGGATTTGGATTGAGGAATGTAGGCACGCGCCCCAACGCCTCGCGGACGGCGAGGCGTTGGTAGGGTCTTTCAAGGCGCGGGGATGAAGCTCGCCGCCGTGACCTGGCTGATGGCGATGCCGCGTAGCAGAACCAGCGGCATGGCTGGCACCCGGCCCGCGCCGTCCGGATCCAAGATAGACTGCGGTATCGGCGCCACTGGCGCGCATTGACAGATAGCCGTCCGCGAGCGGGTTGGAGCCCTTGTAGCCGAGCTTGGCCAAGAGCGATCTGACATCGATGCGGTCGCGGTCGGGCTCGAAGCCCTCGATGATGTCGCCGCGCTCGCTCAGGTCGCCGTAGCGGAAGACATCCGCCCCGACCCCGCCGATCAGCGTCTGCCGGCCAATGGCGTTGCCGATGATGTCGTCGCCGGAGCCGGCATCGACACGGGTGATGCCGCGCTCCACGGCGATCAGATCGTCGCCGTCGGTGCCGGTGCCGGTGATCGTCGTCGATCCGGCGGCGGGCGCGAGCGGCGCGCTCTCGTAGGCGCCGATGTCGACCTCGGCGCCGCACGCGCGCGGCCCTCCGGCGAGGTCGGTGTCGAGCGCATCGGCGGCGAGCGTGTCGCCCGCGTCGATCAGCGGCGAGTCGGCGCTGGCGGGACGCGCATCGCCGTGGGCCGCATCGAGCGGCCCCGGACCCAGGGCGAGATTGCCGAAACCGGCGGTGAAGGCGTTGGTCCCCTTTGGATCCTTGACATAACCCTGAGGGCCACCCTCGAGCAGGCTGTCGTGGAGTGTGGTGGCGATATCGCGCCCGCTCTCATCGAAGACCTGCCCTCGGGCGTCCCTGTTGCCCCAAAGCAGGACATTGCTGATGGTTCGCTCAATTTTACCCCTCGGTTCATGAAATGACGGCAAGCTACAGGGACTTGCTGTCTTTGAATCATGCACACGATGGAAACACCACCCACAGTTACACGCATCGAACGGGTTGATGACATCCCCCTGCTCT
>NZ_CAIPNF010000284.1 GCF_903866365.1 uncultured Thiocystis sp. | reverse complement strand
GGGGTATTAGTCGACATCAGACGATACCGCTCCCGCCCCTCTGCCGCCAGTTCATCGGGCATGGCCTGCTCATCCCGGCGCCGCTTTCGGCACGAACGGATGGCGTGTCCCCGGACGCGAAAATGGCCAAAGTCGAGGTCATAGTCAGTGAGTGAAAATGAGTAAAGTGTACGCGAGGGGTCTCAGTCGGACCGGGGTTCCCTGGATGACTGGCGCGGTCGTGACGATCGTGATCATTGGGGCGCTCTTCTCTTGGTGGACCGTGCTGCGCGCCGATCGCGAGCTGCGCGAGGATCTGCTCAAGCAAATCCGCCTGGTGGCGCGGACGGTGAATGTCGCGGGCCTCCAGGCGCTCACCGGCACGGCGGCGGATCTGAATAATCCCGATTACCTGCGGCTCAAGGAACAGATGATCGCCGTTCGCTCGGCCAACCCGCAATTCCGGTTTGCCTCTCTCATGGGCCGCAAGCCCGACGGGGATGTGTTTTTCTTCGTGGACAGCGAAACGGCGGGCGATGCTCCGCCAGGGCAAGTGTACGAGGATGCCTCGACCGGTCTGCTCGCGGTCTTCGATGACAAGATCGAGTTGGTGGAAGGCCCGATGACCGACGGTTGGGGCACCTGGATCTCGGCCTGGGTGCCGATCCAGGATACCGCGAAGGGCCTTTCCGACCTCGTCACGCCGGCCGATGCCCAGGCCATGGTGCGCAAGGCCGCGGACTTTTACCGCGAACAGGGCAGGGAGCGTTTCATCCGGGAAGCGAACGACCCGCACGGCGCCTTTCGACAGGGCAGCCTCTATGCGTTTGTCTACGATTCCGAGATGACCATGCTGGCGCATCCGGTCAAACCGGAACTGGTTGGCCGCAACCTGATCGATCAGAAGGACTGGTCCGGGGGGACGTTCTTCCGGCGGGAGATCCAGCGGATCGCCCTCTCCGCGGGCAGCGGCTGGGTCGATTATCGCTATGTCAATCCCACCACCCGCAAACTCCAGCCCAAGACCACCTATGTCGAACGGGTGGACGATCTGATCCTTTGCGCCGGCGCCTATCAAGGCACCGGCGAGATGCTGGCCGTTCTGGGGATGACGATCGACGCGCGCGACTGGCGCTGGACGCTGGCCGCGCGCGCGGCCATTCCGGTGGGGCTGATGCTGGTGTTACTGATCGGCCTGACGACCGCGCTGGTCTCCAGGCGCCGGATCGATTCACGGCCCAAACCGGTGCTGCGGCGTCTGTTGCCGCCACTGACGGCAATGGTGCTGCTCTTGATGGCGGGCGCGGCCGCGTTGCTGTGGCAGCAACATCGGCAGCAGCAAAACGTGACCACCGCCAATACGCTCGCCCAGGTGTCCGGCGACCTGCGGGCGAGTCTGGAGCAGCAGGCCGCCGGTCTGGCCGCGGCCATCCAGCCCATCGCGGCGGACGCCAGGGTGCGCGCGGCCATGGGTCAGCACGCGGGCGAGCAGGATCGCGCGCGACTCCTCGCCGACTGGAGCCCTCTCTATCGGACGCTGCACCGGGATTACCATCTCACGCATTTCTATTTTTTCGACCGTCACCGCGTCTGTCTGCTGCGCGTTCACAAGCCGGAGAAATTCGGCGACCGCATCGATCGCTTCACCGCGCTGGAGGCCGAGCGCAGCGGACGTACCGCCTCGGGTCTGGAGCTTGGGCCACTGGGCACCTTGACCTTGCGGGTGGTTCAGCCGGTCTTCGACGCGGGCACGCTCGTCGGTTATGTCGAGTTGGGCAAGGAGATCGAGGAGGTGCTCCAATCGCTCCATCTGCGTTCCGGCAGCCAACTGGCCGTGTCGATTCGCAAGAAATTTCTCGACCGTCGGACCTGGGAAGAAGGGATGCGCCTGCTCGGACGCGAGGCCGACTGGGAGCGTTTGCCCGACAGCGTGTTGATCCACGCCTCTCAGGGCCATCTGCCCGATGCCTTCGCGCCCTTTGCCAACCACGCCCCCGAGGGCGGCCATGCTCACGACGAATCGAACCGCGAGATCGTCTTCGACGGGAACCCCTGGCGGGTGTCCGTGGCGCCCCTGTCCGACGCCGCGGGCAACGAGGTTGGCGACCTCCTGATCATGCGCGATAGCCGTGCCGAACAGGACGCCTTCGCGCGCCTGCTGACGCTGGGCGGCGCGACGAGCGGGGTGTTGCTCGCGGTGATCCTGGGCATGATCCTGGTGCTGTTACGCCGCGCCGATCGCGATATTCTCGGCCAGCAGGCGGACCTGCGGGCGAGCCGGGAACAGTATGAACTGGCCGTGCGGGGCTCCAACGACGGCCTCTGGGATTGGGATCTGCGCGATAACAGCCTCTTCCTCTCGCCCCAGTGGAAGGCCCAACTCGGCTACCGGGACGAGGAACTGAGCAACGTCTTCGCGACCTTTGAAGACCTGTTGCATCCCGACGATAAACCGGCGGTGATGGCCTATGTCGAGCACTATCTGCACGCCTCGCTCCAACACTACGACATCCAGTTTCGGCTGCGGCACAAGGATGGCAGCGATCGCTGGATCCATGCTCGCGGGGCGGCGATTCGCGACGAGGCCGGCAATCCCTTCCGGATGGCCGGGTCGCATACCGACATCACCGAGCGCAAGCGGGCCGACGACGCCCTGCGTCGGGCCAAGGAAGAGGCGGAGCGGCTGAACGAACATCTGGCGCGACAGACCGCGTTCGCCCAGGAGCAGGCGGCCAGGGCCGAGCTGGCCAATATCGCCAAGAGCGAGTTTCTGGCCAACATGAGCCACGAAATCCGCACGCCCATGAACGGGGTCATCGGCATGATCGGTCTGCTGCTGGAGACGGAGCTCAACGACGAGCAGCGCCATTTTGCCGAGGTCGTGCGGGCCAGCGGCGAATCCCTGCTGCGTCTGATCAACGACATCCTCGACTTTTCCAAGATCGAGGCGGGCAAGCTCGACCTGGAAGAACTGGACTTCGATCTGTCGAGTTCGCTGGAGGACTTTGCCGCGACGCTGGCCGTGCGCGCCCAGGACAAGGGGCTCGAATTTCTCTGTGCCGCCGATCCCGAGGTTCCGGCGTTTCTACGGGGCGACCCCGGCCGTTTGCGCCAGATCCTGACCAATCTGGCCGGCAACGCCATTAAGTTCACCCCCAGCGGCGAGGTGTCGGTCCGGGTGTCGGTTCTGGAGGAGCAGGCGAACGCTGTCCTGCTGCGCTTTGCGGTCCGCGACACGGGGATCGGCATCCCCGAGGATAAACTGGGACTGCTGTTCGACAAGTTCACTCAGGTCGACGCCTCCACCACGCGGCAATACGGCGGCACCGGTCTCGGCCTGGCGATTTCCAAACAGTTGGCCACGCTGATGGGTGGCGAGATCGGCGTCAACAGCGCGGCAGGCCAGGGCTCGGAGTTCTGGTTCACGGCGCGTCTGGCCAAGCAACCCGAGTCGGCGAATGCCCCGGTGTCCTTGCCGGAGAGTCTGTTTGGCGTGCCTGTCCTGATCGTCGACGACAACGCCACCAATCGCGACATCCTGACCACGCGCCTGACCGCCTGGGGCATGCGCCCGGCGGAGGCACGCGACGGCCCCGAGGCGCTCCAGCGTCTCGCCGCCGCGCTGGACGAGCAGGATCCTTTCCGCCTGGCCGTGATCGACATGCAGATGCCCGACATGGATGGCGAGACCCTGGGCCGCAGCATCAAGGCGGACCCGCGCCTTGCCGACACCCGGATGGTCATCCTGACCTCGCTGGGCATGCGCGGCGACGCCCGGCGTTTCCAGGAGCTCGGATTCGCGGCCTATGCCACCAAGCCGATTCGGCACGAAGAGTTGCAGGCGGTGCTGTTGCTGGCACTGGCCGATCCAGTCGCCCTGGCGGCGAGTCCGCGGCCAATCGCCACGCGCCACCGGGCGCGCGAGACCCGCAATCTGTTCGCCGGGCGCGCGGCGCGCATTCTGCTTGTCGAGGACAACATCACCAATCAGCAGGTCGCCTTGGGCATTCTGCAAAAAATGGGGTTGCACGCCGACGCCGTGGCAAACGGCGCGGAAGCCGTGCATGCGCTGACGACGATTCCCTACGACCTGGTGCTGATGGACGTGCAGATGCCCGTCATGGACGGACTGGAGGCCACGCGGATCATTCGCGATCCGGCGTCCGCCGTCCGGCATCATGGTCTGCCGATTATCGCCATGACCGCCGGCGCCATGCGGGGCGATCAGGAGCAGTGTCGGGACGCGGGGATGAGCGATTATGTCTCCAAGCCGGTTTCTCCCGCGCTCCTGGCGGTGGTGCTCGCGCGCTGGTTGCCCAGCGAATCGCCCGCCGCGACGCCTGCGGCATCGGCAGCCGCCGAGGAAACCGCCGCGCGCTCCGTTCCGGCACCGGAGGTACCGGCGTTCGACCGGGCGGATTTCTTGTCCCGGCTGATGGGCGACGAGAACCTGGCCCGCACGGTGGTCGAGGGTTTTCTGGCCGATCTGCCACGACAGATCGCGGCGCTCCGGGGCGACCTGGAGGTCGGAGACGCCCCCGGCGCCGAGCGGCAGGCGCATACCATCAAGGGCGCGTCGGCCACGGTGGGCGGTCAACGCTTGCGGGCGGTGGCCTTCGCGATGGAGCAGGCGGCCAAGGCCGGAGAGTTGAACGCGGCCAGAGACCGTCTGGTCGAACTGGAAACGGAGTTCGACGGGTTGAGGCAAGCGATGGTTCAGGATTTTGCGCTCTTGGCTGACCGGGAGTTGTATGATCGCGCGTCTTTTTAGCCACTTTAGCCACAAGTGTCCGCGCATCGCCGCCAGGCGTGCTGGCGACGCGGGCATCGAGTCATTGAATTGGAGGAGGTGGCGATGCGCATCCTGATCGCTGAAGACGATGTGACCTCCCGCGTGGTGTTGGCGGGCATGTTGAGGAAGATCGGTCATGACGTCATCGAGACCGTCAACGGCGCCGCTGCCTGGGAGGTCTTGAAGCATCCCGACGCGCCGGCCCTGGCCATTCTCGACTGGATGATGCCGGAGCTGGATGGGCTGGAGGTCGTGCGGCGCGTGCGCGCGCTGCCGACCGACCAGCCGCCGTACCTCATCATGCTGACCGCCAAGGGGGCAAAGGCCGACATCGTCGCCGGGCTGGATGGCGGGGCCGACGATTACCTGGCCAAGCCGTTCGATCCCGGCGAACTGGGCGCGCGCATCGAGGTCGGTCGACGCCTGGTCGAAATGCAGTCCAAGTTTCTCGCCGCGCGCGACGCGCTGGCGCACGAGGCCACGCACGATCCGCTGACCGGCGTGTTGAACCGCCGGGCCATCCTGGACGCGCTCGCGCGTCAACTGTCCCGAGAGCGGCGGCACCCCGAGGGTCTGGCCGTCGGGATTTGCGACATCGACCATTTCAAGCTGGTCAACGATACCTACGGTCATACGGTGGGCGATGAAGTGCTCTGCCGCTTCGCCTGGACCCTGGAAAGCAATCTCAGACCCTATGACTACCTGGGCCGTTTCGGCGGAGAGGAGTTCGTGGTGATCACGCCACGCATTCAAGAACTCGATGTCAGGACGCTCTATCAGCGTTTGCTGTCGGCCATCGCGGAGCGTCCGGTCTCCACCAAAGCGGGTCAGGTGCCCATCACCTTCAGCGCTGGGGTCAAGCTCTGGAAAGCCGGCGAGGATGTGGACGCCATGCTCATGGCGGCCGATACTGCCCTGTATCGGGCCAAACACGAGGGACGCAATCGCGTGTGTCTGGCCGAGGGGTAATCACGCAATCCATGCGGTTCCAATCACAGGAAATAGACGGGATGAAGCAGAAAGCGCAGGCCACGCCAACACCGCGTGACGTTAAGCCCGACGCCGCCCCGGAGACGGCGACGGCGACGCCCGAGCAAGCCCCGGACGGTTTCCCCATCGTCGGCATCGGCGCCTCCGCCGGGGGGCTGGCGGCCTTTGAAGCCTTCTTTTCCGGCATGCCGGCTGAGGACGATCCGGGGATGGCTTTTGTGCTGGTGCAGCACCTGGCCCCGGACCACAAAAGCATCCTCAGCGATCTCATCCGCCGCTATACCCGGATGCAGGTGTCCGAGGTCGAGGATGGGATGGTGGTGCGGCCCAACTGCGCCTACATCATCCCGCCCAACCGCGACATGGCCTTTCTCAACGGCGCGCTGCAACTCCTGGAGCCCGCCGCCCCGCGCGGCCGGCGCCTGCCGATCGATTTCTTTTTTCGCTCGCTGGCCCAGGACCAGCGCGCGCGCGCGATCGGGATCGTGCTCTCGGGCACCGGCAGCGACGGCACCCTGGGCGTGCGGGCGATCAAGGGCGAGGGCGGCATGGTCATGGCCCAGACCCCCGAATCCACCGAATACGACGGGATGCCGCGCAGCGCCATCGCCACCGGACTGGTGGACTACGAGCTGCCAGCGGCCGAGATGCCCGCCCAGCTCATCGCCTACGCGGTCCATGCCTTCGGACGCCCGCCGCAGCCGGGCGCGGTCTCGTCAATTCAGAGCGGCAATGGTCTGAGCAAGATCTTCGTCCTGCTGCGTGCCCAGACCGGCCACGACTTCTCCCAGTACAAACGGAGCACCATCCAGCGCCGCATCGAGCGGCGCATGGCCGTCCATCAGCTCGCCACCCTCGATGACTATGCGCAGTATCTGCGGCAGATGCCCGCCGAGTCGGACGCGCTCTTTCGCGATCTGCTGATCGGCGTCACCAATTTTTTCCGTGACCCCGCCGCCTTCCAGGCGCTTGAGGAAACGGTGATCCCCAAACTCTTTGCCGGCAAGTCGGCGGAGGTCGCGATCCGCGTCTGGTCGGTGGGCTGCTCCACCGGCGAGGAAGCCTATTCGCTCGCCATTCTGCTCGCCGAACGTCAGGAGGCGATGCGGCAGCGCTTCAAGGTGCAGGTCTTCGCCACCGACATCGACGCCCTGGCGATCGCCACCGCCCGCATCGGGCTCTATCCGGCCAGCATCGCCACCGACCTCTCGGCGGAGCGCCTCGCGCGCTTTTTCACCGCCGAGCCCGGCGGCGACATCTATCGCATCCACAAAGGCGTTCGCGACCTGCTGGTTTTTTCCGAACACAGCCTGATCAAGGATCCGCCGTTCTCCAAGCTCGACCTCATCAGTTGCCGTAACCTGCTCATCTATCTCGACGGGGATTTGCAGAAAAAGCTGTTTCCGCTCTTCCACTACGCCCTGAATCCCGGCGGTTTTCTCTTTCTGGGCAACTCCGAGACGGTGGGCGACTTTCCCGATCTGTTCGAGGTGCTGGACCGCAAGCTGAAGCTCTATCGCCGCAAGGACGATGGCTATGCGCGGCGCCTGCCCCTGGAGCGGTTCGTGCCGCCCCTGACCGCCGGCAAGCCGGCGTTCCCTCGGGTGGCCGGAACCGCGCCCTTCTCGATGACACTGCCGCTGCGCGACCTGACCGAACAGACGCTGCTGCAAGAGGTCGTCCCGTCCGCCGCGCTGGTCAACGCGCGGGGCGACGTCCTTTATTTGCACGGGCGTACCGGTCTCTATCTGGAACCGCCCCCCGGCGAAACCGACGTCAGCAATCTCCTCAAAATGGCGCGCGAGGGGCTGCGGCCCGACCTGACCACCGCCCTGCGCCAGGCGGCGGCGAACCGGGAAACCGTGCGCCGCGTGGGGGTGCGCGTGAAAACCAACGGCGATTTCACCCGCGTCAACCTGCTCGTCCGTCCGGTGACGCACGGCCCCGCCACGACGTGCGAGGAGCCCCTGTACCTGGTCGTCCTGGAGCCGGCGCGAGCCGTCGCGGACGAACCGGCGACCGCGCGCGCCGACGGGTCGGAGGATTCCGGCATGGACGCCGACGTGCGCATTGCCGAACTCAAGGAGGAACTGCGGTCCAAGGAAGAATATCTCCAGTCTTCCAACGAGGAGCTGGAGACCATCAACGAGGAGCTGAAATCCTCGAACGAGGAAATGCAGTCGGTCAACGAGGAATTGCAGTCCACCAACGAGGAACTGGAAACCTCCAAGGAGGAATTGCAATCGGTCAACGAAGAACTGTCCACGGTCAACGCCGAGCTGCAAACCAAGGTGGTCGACCTGTCGCGCACCAACAACGACATGAACAACCTGCTGGCCGGCACCGGCATCGGCACCGTCTTTGTCGACCATCGACTGCGCATCCTGCGCTTCACCCCCGACGCGACCCAGATCATCAACCTGATTCTGAGCGATATCGGTCGGCCGGTGGGCCACATTCTGTCCAATCTAGTGGGCTACGATCGTCTGGTAGCGGATACTCAATCGGTGCTGGATACCCTGATCCCGAAGGAACTCGATGTCCAGACCACGGCGGGCGTCTGGTACCGGATGCGCATCCATCCCTACCGCACGCTCGACAACGTGATCGAGGGCGCGGTGCTCACCTTCGTCGATCTCACCGAAATCGTGCAGGCCCGCGAGGCGCTGCGGCAATCTGCGGATCTGCTGCGTCTCGCCGTGGTGGTGCGCGACGCGCATGACGCCATCACCGTGCAGGATCTAAATGGCCGCATCCTGGCCTGGAACCCCGGCGCGGAGCGGATGTTTGGCTGGAACGAGGCCGAGGCGCTGCGGATGAACGTCCGCGACCGCATCCCGGAGGGGTTGCGTGAGGACGCCCTGGCCAACGTCCACCGACTGAGCCAGGCGGAAATTCTGGAGCCATTTCGGACCCAGCGGATGACGAAAGAGGGGGCGCTCCTGGACGTCTGGCTGACCGCGACCGCCTTGATCGACGAGGCGGGGAAGATGTACGCGATCGCCACCACGGAACGGGCGAACCGATCCGGGAGCGACGCTCGCCTGCGCACCTGATATCCTGTCATGGCTTTGCGTAGGGGCGGGTTTTAAACCCGCCTCGACGTCCGGTATGACATTCGATGTCGATCACCCAGCGAGGGAGCCAGATGACGACCCAGGATCAGCGACCCGAGCACGACACCCCAGACGCGAACGCGGCGCAAAAGCTGCGCCAGCAGGCCGAGGCGCGCATCGGGAGCGACGCGGAACGCTCGCTGGAAGAACTCGCGGCCCTCGCGCCCAAGGACATCCAGCGCGCGTTCCACGAACTGCAGGTGCATCAGATCGAGCTGACGATGCAGAACAAGGAACTGCGCCGGGCGCAGGTGGAGATCGCCACCGGGCGGGCGCGCTATTTCGACCTTTACGAGCTGGCGCCGGTGGGCTATTGCACGCTCTCCGAGGCCGGGCTGATCCTGGAGGTTAACCTCACCGCGGCGGCGCTGTTGGCGATGCCGAAAAGCGCGCTGATCAAGGAGCCGCTCTCCCGCTTCATCGTCAAGGACGATCAAGACTGGTACTACCTGCATCGGAAACGTCTCTTGGAGACGGACGAACCCCAGGAATGCGAACTGCGCCTGGTCAAGCCGAATGGCGCACTCGTCTGGGTGCAACTGACGGAAACCGTTGCCCAGGCGGAAGACGGCGCGCCCGTCTGCCGGCTCGCGATCAGCGACATCACCGCGCGCAAGGCCATCGAAGCGTCACGGGAAGAGGCGCTGAACCGGCTCCAAACGCTGACCGACACGCTCCAGCGGCGCGAGCAGGCGTTGGAAGAAAGCCGTCAGGCGTTTGCCGATGTGCTCGACAACGCCAGTATTCACATTTGGGCATTCGATGGCACCCGGTACAGTTATCTCAACAAGGCTTACTACGATTTCACCGGCCTCCGGACGGATCGAGCACTGACGTTAGAGACCTGGGCGACATTCGTCCATCCCGACGACCAGGCCAGCGCGGGCGCTGTCTGGCAAGCCGCCTACGCAGCCAAGGCCACGCACGACAACTATTTTCGGCTGCGTCACGTTGGGGGGGAGTACCGCGATTTTTGGTGCCATGCGGTCCCGATTTTTGACCGCAACGGAGAATTTAAGCACTTTCAAGGCTTTAACGTCGATATCACCGAGCGCAAGCAGGCTGAATCCAGCCTGCGATTGGCCGCCAGCGTGTTCACCCATGCCAGCGAAGGCATCATGATCGCCACCGCCGATGGGACGATCATTGACGTCAATGACGCCTTTACCCGCATCACCAGTTACGCCCGCGAGGAAGTGCTGGGCCGCAATCCACGCCTGCTCGGCTCGGGCCTTCAGGATTCGGCGTTCTACGCGGCGCTGTGGCGCGCGCTGCTCGACACCGGCCACTGGAGCGGCGAACTCTGGAACCGACGCAAGAACGGCGAGTTGTACGCCGTGCTGCAAAGCATCAGTGCGGTGTGCGACGCCCAGGGCGACACCCAGCACTATGTCGCCCTGTTCTCCGACATCACCCTGGTCAAGGAGCATCAACGGCTGCTCGAACACCATGCTCAGTATGACGCGCTGACCGCGCTGCCCAACCGCGTGCTGCTGGCCGACCGTCTGCATCAGGCGATGGCGCAGACGCAGCGGCGGGGACAGCACATGGCGGTGGTCTATCTCGACCTGGACGGCTTCAAGGTCATCAACGACCGTCACGGACACGCGGCGGGCGACCAGGTGTTGATCGCCGAGGCGGCGCGGATGCAGGGGATGCTGCGCGAAGGCGACACCCTCGCGCGTCTGGGCGGCGACGAATTCGTCATCGTGCTGATCGACCTCGGCGACCTCGAGGACAGCGTGCCGCTGCTCAACCGTCTGCTCGCCAGCGTCGCCGAGCCGATGCGGATCGGCGATCTCATCGCGCAGGTGTCGGCCAGCGTCGGCGTCACCTTCTACCCGCAGGCGGGCGCGGTCGATGGGGATCTCCTGCTGCGTCAGGCCGATCAGGCCATGTATCAGGCCAAGCAGTCCGGCAAAAATCGCTTTTATCTCTTCGACACGGAACTGGACCAACACATCCGTGGCCATCACGAACACCTGGAGCAAATCCGCCACGCCCTGGCCGCGGGTGAGTTCGTGCTCGATTACCAGCCCAAGGTCAACCTGCGCACCGGGACGGTCATCGGCGCCGAGGCCCTGATCCGCTGGCGGCACCCGCAACGCGGTCTGCTGGCCCCGGCGAGCTTCCTGCCGGCGATCGAGGATCACCCGCTGGCGGTCGCGCTTGGCGAGTGGGTCATCAAGACCGCCCTCGCACAGATCGACGCCTGGCGGGCGCTCGGCCTGGATCTTCCGGTGAGCGTCAATGTCGGCGCCCGTCAGTTACAGCAGGCGGATTTCGTCGCACGCTTGCGCGCCCTGCTGGCGGAGCGCCCCGAGGTCGCGCCATCCGCTCTCTCGCTGGAGGTACTGGAAACCAGCGCGCTGGAGGATCTGGTTCGCATCTCCCAGGTGATCGATGCCTGCCGCGAGCTGGGGGTGAGTTTTGCCCTGGATGACTTTGGCACCGGCTATTCCTCGCTGACCTATCTGAAGCGCCTGGCGGTCACCCAACTCAAGATCGACCGGAGCTTCGTGTGCGATATGCTCAATGACCCGGAGGATCTGGCCATCGTCGAGAGCGTCCTGAGTCTGGCTGACGCCTTCCATCGTCAGGTCATCGCCGAGGGGGTCGAGACCCTGGAGCATGGCGAGATGCTGCTGAGACTCGGCTGCGACCTGGCTCAGGGCTTCGGCATCGCGCGTCCCATGCCGGCCCATGAACTGCCCGGCTGGCTGGCCGCCTGGCGGATCCCGACCCATTGGGCCGAACTGCCGGCCGCGCGCCGCGAGCATCGACCCTTGCTGTCTGCCTGCGTCGAGCACCGTGCCTGGATTGCCGCCGTCGAGTCTCATCTCAAGAGCGCGGACGGCGTACCGCCGCACCCGCCGCTGAATGCGCGCCAATGCCGTTTCGCGGCCTGGTTACAGGCCGAGACGGTGTCGGGCGATGGCGCGGATCCCGGCTTCCAGCGCATCGATGCCCTGCACCAGCAGGTGCATGGAATGGTGGGCGAGCTGCTGGAACTGCGCGCGCGCGGCCGGAATCCGCAGGCCCTGGCCAGACTGGGAGAACTCCATGACCTGAGCCACACCTTGCTGGAAGGGCTGAAGGACTGGGCACGGGACCGGGGGTGATTTTCTGAAAACCAGAATGCAGGCCGCCGCTCTGTCGGGGCGAATTCATTCGCCGCGTTGGTTGCTCGGATGCAGGGGCGAATTCATTCGCCCCGACGGCTTTCACGGAGATCACCCTGAAAAACAGCAATCGGGCCGCTCATGCAGATAACGTCTAAAGAATCTTGGCTCGCCTGGGTGGCGCTCGGTTGCGGACTCGTGGCGACGCTCGTGGTCAGCGTTCAAGTCAAGCAGGGGATCGAGGCGGACGCCGTGCGTCAGTTCGCCTTCGACTGCGACCAGGTGACCCTGAAGATCCGCGAGCGTCTCGGCGCCTATGCGCTGATTTTGCGCGGCGGCGCGGCACTGTTCGCGGCGTCGGGAATGGTCGACCGTCAAGAGTGGCGGCGCTATGTCGAAACCCTGCGGGCGCAGGACAGCCTGCCCGGCGTGCAGGGAATCGGGTTTGCGCAAGTGATCGCGCCGGATCAGCTCGCCAGCCATGTCGCCCGCATCCGCGCGGAAGGCTTTCCCGACTATTGCGTGTCTCCGCCGGGCGAACGCGCCAGCTATACCGCGATCATTTATCTGGAGCCGTTTCGCGACCGCAATCTGCGCGCCTTCGGCTATGACATGCTTTCCGATCCGGTGCGACGGGCAGCCCTGGAACAGGCGCGCGATACCGGCGAGGCGGCCTTGTCCGGCAAGGTCAAGCTGGTGCAGGAGACCGCCGCCGAGGTGCAGGCGGGAACCCTCATGTTCGTCCCCGTCTATCGCAACGGCTGGCCCCTGGAGACCGTCGAGCAACGACGGGCGGCCATCTTCGGCTGGTCGTACAGCCCCTACCGGATGAACGATCTCATGAGCGGGATTTTGGGCGATTGGACGCATCACGAAGGCCAGTCGATCAATCTGCGCATCCACGACGGTGCCCTGGCGACGCCCGAGACGCGGCTGTTCGACAGCCGGGGAGGGCGGCAGGCACACGCCTCTCCCGCGCGACTCCAGCAGTTACGGCAGCTCGATTTCAACGGCCAGCGCTGGCTGCTGGTCTTCGAGCAAACCTCACCGGCGTCCGGGATGCGCGATGCCTGGGCCTGGGCCACCCTGAGCGGCGGGCTGGCTCTCAGTGGCCTGCTGTTCGGCCTGATGCTGTCGGTGGTCAACACGCGCGCCAATATCCGCATCGCCAACCATCTGGCCGACAGGCTCCAGCGGCGCGAGCAGTCGTTGGAAGAAAGCCGTCAGGCGCTTGCCGATGTGCTCGACAACGCCAGTATTCACATTTGGGCATTCGATGGCACCCGATACAGTTACCTCAACAAGGCTTACTACGATTTCACCGGCCTCCGGACGGATCAAGAACTGACGATAGAAACGTGGGCGACATTCGTCCATCCTGACGACCTGGCCAGCGCGGGTGCTGTCTGGCAAGCCGCCTACGCAGCCAAGGCCGCACACGACAACTACTTTCGGCTCCGCAACACCGGGGGGGGGTACCGCGATTTTTGGTGCCATGCGGTCCCGATTTTTGACCGCAACGGAGAATTTAGGCACTTTCAAGGCTTTAACGTCGATATCACCGATCGCAAACAGGCTGAATCCCGCCTGCGATTGGCCGCCAGCGTGTTCACCCATGCCAGCGAAGGCATCATGATC
>NZ_CAIPNF010000283.1 GCF_903866365.1 uncultured Thiocystis sp. | reverse complement strand
GCGTTCCGCCTCGGGGATGTCAGGAAGTTTGATCGAGCTGGGCATGACGGTAGGACGATGCACGGGAAACGATTGGGGAAGCGATGGGGTATTCTAACGGATATCTTCAGCCAAGGCTGCCGTGACTTATTGAGAAGTTACGCTAGTCGGCGATAACGGCATGAAAATAAACAGCTTCAGTCACCGGAGACAGGACTCGATGATTACCCTTGACGGTTATTCCATTCGGGAATTGATTTACGAAAGCGGCCACAGTCAAGTCTTTCGCGGCTGGCGAAAATCTGACGCGCTGCCGGTCATCATCAAAACGCCCTCGTCGCCCCATTTTTCCGTGCGGGAAAACCTGCGCTACCAGAACGAATATCGCCTGCTGGCCGCCTTGCAGTTGAGCCGGATCGTCACGGTGCATGACCTCGTCCAGTACCGTTCCGGGTTCGCCATCATTGAGGAAGATGATGGCGCCTGCGATCTGGATCAGTGGTTGGGTGAACGCCGGATGACGCTGCCGGAGTTCCTGCCGGTGGCCATCCAGATGGCCGAAGGTCTGGACCAGATGCACGGGCAACGGATCATCCACAAGGATCTCAATCCGGCCAATGTGCTGATTCATCCCGCAACGGCGCAGGTGAAACTAACCGATTTCGGGCTGTCCACCCTGATCGCGGTTGAAACCCAGGATGCCTGCGCCCCGGAACTGATCGAAGGCACCCTGCCCTATATCTCGCCCGAACAGACCGGACGGATGAACCGTGCCATCGATTACCGCACCGATCTCTACTCGCTGGGGGTGTGCTATTACCGGATGCTGACCGGAACGCTGCCCTTTGTGACCGCCGATCCGCTGGAGATGGTGCATTGCCATATCGCCCGCCCGCCGGTTGCCCCCGTTGTCCTGGATGCCGCCATTCCGCCGGTGCTGTCCGAGCTGGTGATGAAACTGCTGGAGAAGAAAGCCGAGGATCGCTACCAGAGCGCCTACGGGGTGATGCAGGATTTGATTGCCGTGCAAGCGGCGCTGGATGCCGGTGAGCCGCTGCCGACGCTGGAACTGGGTCGGAGCGACGTATCCAGCCAATTTCAGGTCGCGCACCGACTGTATGGCCGCGACCGAGAAACCCGCCTGCTGCTGGACGCCTTTGATCGAATCACCGCCGGGCGTTCCGAGTTGCTGCTGGTGGGCGGCTATTCGGGCATCGGCAAGACCTCGCTGGTGAACGAGGTGCAAAAGTCGCTGGTGCGCCAGCGCGGCTTTTTCATCGCCGGCAAGCATGATCAGTTTCAGCGGGATCTTCCGTTTTCCGCCCTGATTCAGGCGTTTCGTCGGCTGGTGAGCCAGATGCTGACCGAGCGGGAAGCGCAGATTGCGCACTGGCGGGAGGCGCTCATGGCCGCGCTGGGCAGCAATGCCCGCGTGATCATCGACGTGATTCCCGATGTCGAATGGATCACCGGACCGCGGCCGCCGGCACCAGAACTGGGATCTGCCGAGGCCCAGAATCGCTTTAGCCGCTCTTTTGAGCAGTTCATCGGGGTGTTCGCCCGCCCTGAGCATCCGCTCGTGATCTTCCTGGATGATTTGCAATGGGCCGATGCGGCGTCGCTCGCGCTGATGGAACTCTTGTGCGCCAACCCGGACAGCCGCAACCTGCTGATGATCGGCGCGTATCGGGATAACGAGGTGTCGGCGTCCCATCCGCTGGCGCTGACCCTGAACCGCATTCGCAACGAAGGCGCTCCCGTTGAAACCATCCTGCTCGGCCCGCTCGAACCCGACGATCTGAACCAGATGATCGCCGATACCTTGCATCAACCGGCGGCGGCCACGCCGGAACTGGCGCGACTGCTGCTGGAGAAAACCGGCGGCAATCCGTTTTTCGTCGCCCAGTTTCTCAAGGAACTCCACGCTCAGGGCTGGTTCCGGCTGGACCCGACGCAGGGGCGCTGGCAGTGGGAGATGGCGCGGATCGAGGCCGCCGGCATCACCGATAACGTGGTGGATTTGATGGCGGGGAAAATCAGTCGGATGAGTCCATTAACCCAGCAGGCGCTGCAGATTGCCGCCTGCATCGGCAACCGCTTTGCTTTGACGGTACTGGCGGCGATTCAGGACCGCAGTGAGATCGCCACCGGCAGCGATTTGTGGGAGGCGATCCAGGAGGGTCTGGTCATCACCGCCAACACCGAGTTCCGGTTTCTGCATGACCGGGTCCAGCAGGCGGCCTATTCGCTGATTGCCCCGGCGGACATCGGCCCGCTGCATCTGAAAATCGGTCGCCAACTCTGGCATCGCGCCAGTCCGGCGGAACTCGACGAACGCCTGTTCGATATTACCGGGCATCTGAATGCGGTGCTGGCGCTGATCGATGACCCGGACGAACGGTTCGAGTGTTCCCTGCTCAATCTTCAGGCCGGGCGCAAGGCCAAAGCCGCGACCGCCTACGAACCGGCGCTGCGCCATTTTCAGGCGGCGGCTGATCTGCTGGCCGCCGATTCCTGGACGGCGCACGCTCGCCACACGCTGGAGATATACCGGGAACGAGCCGACGCGGCCTATTTGCTCGGCCAGTTTGCCGCCGCCGAGGCCGACCTGAACGAGGCGCTGGCGCACGCCGCCGACCGCTACGATCAGGCCGACATCTACCTGCAAAAAATCATTCAGTACAACCAGTTGGGAAAATATAACGTAACTTCTCAATAAGTCACGGCAGCCTTGGCTGAAGATATCCGTTAGAATACCCCATCGCTTCCCCAATCGTTTCCCGTGCATCGTCCTACCGTCATGCCCAG
>NZ_CAIPNF010000282.1 GCF_903866365.1 uncultured Thiocystis sp. | reverse complement strand
GAGCGGGTCGGTGATCTTTTCGACCACGGTTTTGTCGAGTTCGGTCTCGCCGCCGGTGATGATCAGTTCGATGGATTTGCCGAGTTCCTGGCTGGCGTCGCGCACCACGCGCCGAAAGCGCGAGAGGCTTTCGCCGATCGGGACCATGCGCAGTTGCAGGGCGTTGTCGCGGATCTCGGACACCAGATAATCGACACCGTCGACCACCTCGGTCATGTCCTCGATGCCGGCGCGCTTGACCATGACGCGGATCGCGGCGCTGCTGGTGACCAGTTCGCCGACCAGGTCGATGAGATGGCCGAGACGCTGGGCGTCGACGCGGATCTGGCGCGTTTCTTCCTGGCGGCGGTGACGCACAGCCTCCTGGGTTCTTGCGGCTTGCCCGACCAAGTCTGGCGTGGCGACCCCCTGCTCGACCAGGATCTCGCCCAGACGCCGCTTGAACGGAGGGCCATCCGACATCGCCGATGCCTGGTCGGCGCCATTCTGGGTCCGCAGCGCGCTAGTCAGCTCATGCGGGGTCAGCGCGCCGATCGAGACCAGCAGATCGCCGATACAGCCCACCTGTTCGTCGGGCGGCATCGCCAGCAGTTCGAGATAGCGGGTATACGCCGAACCGGATTCCCGGATGCGCAGCTCGCTACCGTCATCGGTAGGTGCCGGGGCTTCGATACGGATTTGGGTCAGGGCTGGAGCGAGGGTCGTCGCGCCGCCGGCGTCCGCAGCAAACTCGCGGGGCTTCTCGATCCGCGCCAGCAGGGCCTCGCCCGCGAGAACCAGAGTCTCATCCAGCGGCGCATCCCCCTCGACATCGGCCAGGATGAAATCGACCAAGCGCGCCGTATGGTCACGGCATTCAAACAAGGTCGCGATCAGTGACGCGGTCAGAACCCTGCGGCCGGTCCGGAGCTTGTCCATCAGGGTCTCGACCGCGTGAGTAAAGTTCACCACGGGCGTATAACCGAAGACACCAGCCATGCTCTTGATCGTGTGCATGGCCCGGAAGACCGCGTTCAGCGATTCGCGATCGCCGGGATCGCCTTCAAGCGCGAGGAGCGCGTCCTCCATCGACTGGAGCAAGTCCGTCGTCTCTTCCATGAATGCCAGCAGGAAGGACTGCCGTTCGTCGTCCAGGATCATGTCGGACCGTCCGCCGCCGAGTCGACGGGATGGCCAGCGACAACCTGTTCGCGCGCTAACAAACCGATTACCTCCGTGACGACGACACGGCAATCGGTCCCAGGGGATGAGGACAGAGAGGCACGGCATGGGGATCCGCGCCGAAATACACGCATCGATTTCGCCCCTCATCCTTGGCTTGGTAGAGCGCCTGATCGGCCTGACCGATCAAGTCACTGGGGGACTGTTCGCCCACCGGGACCATGGCGCTGACGCCGATGCTCACGGTGATCAACTGGCCGACGCGCGAGGCAGGGTGTGGCAGCCCGAGACCCTCGACCAACAGACGCAGCCGTTCCGCGATCGAGCAGGCCAGGTCTCGATCAGTCTCGGGCAGGGGTAGAGCGAATTCCTCGCCGCCATAGCGCGAGACACAATCGCCCCGCTGGCGCAGTCCCTCCTGCAGGGCCGTTGCAACCAGGATCAGGCATTCATCGCCCTTGGGGTGACCGAGGCAGTCGTTGTAGGCCTTGAAGTCATCGATATCGATCATCAGCAAGGCCAAGGAGTGTTGCTTGTTCTGAGCATCACCGAATATCGCCGCCAGGTCATGGTCGAGGCGGCGACGATTGCCCACCCCGGTGAGCGCGTCGCGATAGGTCGTCGCGATCAACTGCGTGGATTGAGCGCGCAGCCGACGCTCCCGACGCACCATGGCGGTCATGTCCTGAATCTGAATCAGACAGGTATATTGCGCATGGCGCATGGGGGTGACATAGATCAGCGGCTGCATCCGCCGGGCGAGCCGGCGATCTCCCGGTTGATGGTCGAGCGGCAGAACGGCGGCATTCAATCCGGGCGCCAGCATCGACGACAGCCGGAAACGCAAGGCTTGCTCGATCGCGTCCTGAAGCCGGGTGTGTTGCATCTCGGGGAACACCTCATCGAGGCGCCGGGTGACCACCTCGCTGAAGGTCAACCGGCTATGCCGGACCATCCAGGCGTTCCAGGCAAGAACCCGCCCCTCTTGATCAAGCAGGATGATACCGGCCTGCAGGTGATCGATCAGTTGTTGACCGAATTCGCGGTCCATCAGATGACCCCAACCCGCGTCAGGTAGGCGTCGACGCACTCCCGCAAGATAGCCAGGGAGCTGACGCTGAGCAGGAAGATCAAATGGCCCTGAATCCGTTCCTGGCGCATGGTCAGATGGATTTGCAGCAGCAGGACAATCCGATCCCCACCAAGGTCGAGGAGCGGCAGCGAATCGGTATCGCTGAAGTAATGCATCGGCAGCCCGCCCTGGAATTCGACAGCGAACTCATCGGCCAGGGCACTGATGCAGGCATTGAGGATGATATTGCCGATTTCGCACATCGCCTCCTGCTCGAACTCGGACAATTCTTCCGGAGACATGTCGGGATCGAGCATGTGACTGATGATCGCCAGGGCGTTGCGTTCCGGAAAGAGCAGGATGGCCTGCGCATCGAAGGGGCCGGTGAAGTCGATCATCACCAGACTCAGTTGTCTGAACTCCGACCCAAGCAGGGTCGTGGCGACATCGGCGGGCTTGACCAAGGTCACGACCGGCGTGGACAGTTCAACCGCGTCCTGGACCATGAGGCTCAGACTGCGCGCGGCCCGTCCAACGCCAAGATTGAACAATTCCCGCAGCGCGTCGTACTGTAGCTCGTTGAGTTGGAACACCGGGTTACTCCTCGAACAGACCCACCATCTCGGTGATCGCCTCCGGGGTAATCGGCTTGGCGACAAACTTGACGCCGGCTTTCTCGGCGGTCTTGCGCACCGCGTCCTGGATGTTGGCCGTGCAGATGACGATCCGGATCTCCGGGTAATGCAGACGGATGCGACCGGCGACTTCCAGGCCGCTCATGCCGGGCATGTTGATATCCAGACTGACGAAAGCGGGCGGCTCCTCCCCGATCATGGCCAGGGCCTCGGCGCCGTTCGCGGCCTCGGCGATGCGCCAGTCGGGGCGCAGCTCACGGATGAGCTTGCCGATCATCAGGCGGGCCATCTTGCTGTCATCGACGATCAAAAGGAGAGAGTGATTCAATGTTTTTCGCCACCGAGAAGGAGCCCCACCACACCGACAATGATCAACAGGAGGCTGATGAACTTGAGAGCGGTCGCCGGCTCACGAAAATACAGGATGCCGATGGCGGCAATCAGCGCGGTTCCAACGCCAGACCACACGGCATAGGCAACGCTCACGTCGATTTTCTTCAACGCAAGGGTCAACGCCACAAAGGAGGCGGCATAAAACACAAAGAGAAGCACCGAGGGAACCAGCTTCGTGAAACTCGCGGAGAGCTTCATGGCGGTCGTCCCCGCCACCTCAAGAGCGATTGCCCCAGCCAGAAAAAACCAGTGTTGCATGCACACTTACTCGTTGGTTGAAGAGGAGTTCAGGAGCACGCCATCTCATTCGGCATCGTTGTAGGGGCGGGTTGAAACCCTGCCCCCAGTGTCGGCAACCGAAACTCCGCGACCTTGCTGGCAAGGTGATTTGAAGAAATCCCCTCACCGTCAACCAAATGATATTCGGTTGACGATCGCCAACACAACACGACTAAGCATCCACATCCGAAGCATGGGGGACCGCCTCCTCGCTCAGTCGCCGCAGGCTGGCCAGTTCCTGCACCGACAGGACATGATCGACGCTCAGGATGATGACGAAGACATCGTCCACCCGTCCCATGGCCTCGATGAAGTCGGTGCGGATCTCGGAGCCGAACTCCGGAGGCGGCTTGACGTCCTCGGGGGGGATGTCAAGAATGTTTTTGACCTCGTCGACCAGCATGCCCAGCACATGCCCCTCGTCGCCGACCTGAACCTCGACCAGCACCACGCAACTGCGCTTGGTCAGGGTCAGCGGACCGCGCCCCAGGCGCGCGCCCAGGTCGATGACCGGCACCACGCTGCCGCGCAGATTGATGACGCCGCGAATGTAGTCGGGCGTCATCGGTACCCGCGTCACCTGCGGGGTCTCGATGATCTCCTTGACCGCATTGATCGACATCGCCAGGCGCTCGTCGGACACCGAGAAAGTCAGGTACTGGGTGACCTCATCGGCAGTCTCGCTCCGGCTGGTTCCGGCCGTCT
>NZ_CAIPNF010000281.1 GCF_903866365.1 uncultured Thiocystis sp. | reverse complement strand
GGGCATCGTTGAGCTCCCCCAGATACAGCACGTGGCGCTGCACTACCCGCCCGTCGGCCACGCGGCGGTTCTCCACCACGCTCCAGGAGCGATGCTCTTTGCCGTCTTTTTTGCGCGTCTTCGATCGCAGGAACATGCCGACAGTGTCAGCAAGAATGCCAACCCGTTCAACAGTTTAGGTCGGCACTACAGACACTTTTGCCAGGCTCAATCACGGACAATCAGCGACTTGCAGACATTTCGGCGTGGGAAACTGCCTCCAATTGGGCCGGGAGCGGCTCGAATCGCGGAAGTCGGGTTAGCGCAGATGGCATCGTTGGGCCGATCACCACCAAGGCGCTATTGGGCGCCGTGCATGGTACGGTGACGACCGGGAACGCGTTTTTTGGCTGATCGAAAGGTCTCAACCGCGGCATCGGTGCAGTGCCAGCCCATCTGGGAAAAGGTGCTAAGCGCAACTAACTGCACACAGTCACACAGTTAGGGGGCCATAGATATTCTTTATGGCTAGACCCCTGCGAATCGAATTTGCCGGCGCGCTGTTAAAGTCAGAAAAGGCTTGGAATCTGGAGTCACATTGAGCATCGCGGGCGACAAGCGAAAATGACTTGAAGGTAGATGCCACCAGTTCTCCGAATAGGTCCGTACAGATTCTTTTTCTACGCGGGTGATCGAGATGAACCACCGCACATTCATGTGGAAAGAGACGACGAGGTCTGTAAAATCTGGCTAGATCCGATAAGACTACAGAGAAGCGGAGGCTTCAACCGCGCAGAGAGCGGCCGCAATCATGATCTCGTACAAACGCATCAAGAAGACGTAGCCATTTTCACGAGTTGTCTCTAATCACGGCCGAGGTTAGCATCTGTTCTTTTCGTGCATCCGGTCGATGCTTGCCCTACGCATTGGCGTTCTGATTTTCCGGTCACGCATCACCCTCCGAGGACGAGAACCATGTTGCAGATAATAACGCGGGTAGCCGTGTATGCCCTCGCACTTAGCTTGGGCGCTAGTGGTTGCAGCGATTCCTCTGGCGACCACAATCTATCGTGTGATCTTGCACCGGCCAGCGAGGTCGACGCGACCCTCGGCTTGACCGGCCTGCTCGCGCCCGTTGCCGAGATCGAATTTCCTGGGACCGCCTACGCCGTCACGAGTTGCAGTTATGGCCTCGGCAACAACTCTCGCACGGTCATCATCAACTTCGACGCCGGGACCGATGCCGAAGGTTTTGCGGCCAGCAAACAGTCGTTCGTCCAGGCTGGCGTGCCCGTGACCGATGTCTCGGGCCTGGGAGAGGCGGCGTATTTCTGTGCCGCGGGTACCCAACAGATTGCCAGCAACACCCTCGTGGTGCTCAAAGGGAGCACCTCGGTGCTTATTACCTCCGGCGCCTCGCGCGCTCAGGAGGAAGCGCTGGCCAGACAGATCCTCGCCAAGCTCTAGTTCCAACGATCTAAATCCCGCGCGCGAGGCGTTTGACCCTGAGGGCGTCTCGGCCGGCGCGGCGCAAGGCGAGGATCGCCGGCGTTTGATTCGCCGCGTTCATCGACCGTTTCGATCCACCATCTGCCCGAGGAGTTGTCGCCATGCTTCGTACCATCCTGATCACGTTGAGCCTCTCCCTGTGCGCCGCTGGCGCCTGGTCAGACGCCACCCTTCCCACCAAGGATCTGGAGGGCACCCAGGACCACCCGCTGCTGAAGCGCTACGAGGGATCGTTCATCGTTGCCCATGACGGCAAAGCCTTCGACGAATTCGTTCTGCCAACAGGGCCGCTCCAGGAAGACGCGGACAAAGAACGGCGCGATCAGCATAACAACCATTGGTTTGCGCCGGAGCAGAGTCTGGCGTTGGAGGGGCGGACCACCCGCCTGGTCTATGTCGTCCCGGCGGGTCGCTCGCCCCTGGAGATCGTGCGCAATTACCAGGACGAGATCGAGGCGCTCGGGGGTCAGGTGCTGTTCGCCTGCAAGGGCGAGGCGTGCGGAGGAGACCCAGGCCGTTCGAGCAGCGGGGGTGGCGGCGAGATGAGCCTCGCGATGGTGTTGTACCCCGAGGAGCGGATCAACGCCCCCGCCTTTTCCAATGGCAACTGCGCGCTGACGGAGCGGATCAAGGACCAGCGCTACCTGGCGGCCGAACTGCCGGAGCAGCAGGCCCATGTCTCGGTGCTCGCCTACACCCTGAAAGCGGGACACTCGTGTCAGGCGCTCGACGGGCGCACGGTCGCCGTGGTGGATGTCGTGGAGGCCAAGGGACGCGAGCGGAAGATGGTCAAGGTCGACGCGGCCGCGATGGCGCGCGCCATCGCAACCACCGGGCGCATTGCCCTCTACGGCATCCTGTTCGACTTCGATCAGGCCACGGTGAAAGCAGAATCGGCACCGGCCCTGACGGAAATCGCCGCGCTGCTGACCGCCAACCCGGATCTCAAGCTGCTGGTGGTCGGGCATACGGACATGGCCGGCACCTTCGAGTACAACCGGACCCTCTCCCAGCGGCGCGCCGAAGCGGTGGTCGCGGCCCTGGTCCGCGACCATGACGTCGACAAAGCGCGGCTGTTGCCGGTGGGCGTGTCATTTGCGGCCCCGTTGGCGTCGAATCAGACGGAGGAGGGACGCGCGCAGAATCGGCGGGTGGAGTTAGTGCAGTATTGACGTCGCGGACTACATCAATCTTAATCCTGTCTCAACAGCGCCACCCGTAGTCCTCTCGCCAGGCTGACGACAGCCAGCACGGCCGCGCCGGAGATGGCGCCAATCAGGGCAGTGATTGAGATTGGGGCGATCGCGGCCAAGCCGCCGCCGGCTCCCGGAAAATTGGCCAGACCTTGGCTCAGATGGTGGATCCAGTCATGCAGGCCGGGGATTCCATGCACCAGGATTCCGCCGCCGACCAGAAACATCGCGATGGTGCCCGCGATGGAGAGTCCCTTCATGAGTAAAGGCGCCGCGCGCAGAATCCCGCGTCCGAAGGCGCGTTGCCACCGGCTGAAAAAACTTTCGCCGGTTCGGCGGCTCAGGGCGAGTCCGGCATCGTCCAGCTTGACGATCCCCCCGACCAGGCCATAGACGCCGACGGTCATCAGCAGGGCAATGCCGCTCAGAACCAGAATCTGGGTCAGGAGCGGAGCCGCCTCGACGGTCCCGAGCGTGATGACGATGATCTCGGCGGACAGGATGAAATCCGTTCTGACCGCGCCGGCGATCTTGTCTCGCTCCAGCGTCAGTAGATCCGTCTCGGGATCCGCGAGCGCGGCGGTCAGCGCGGCATGATGCGCATCGGTCTCGGCCCCGGCATGCAGAAATTTGTGCGCGACCTTTTCAACGCCTTCGTAACAGAGATAAAGCCCGCCGACCATCAATAACGGCAGGATCGCCCAGGGCGCGAACAGGCTGATCGCGAGCGCGGTCGGCACCAGAATGAGTTTGTTGATCAGCGAACCCTTGAACACGGACCAGACGACGGGCAGTTCCCGCTCGGCCCGGACCCCCTGAACCTGCTCGGCATTCAGCGCGAGGTCGTCGCCCAGGACGCTGGCGGTCTTTCTGGCCGCAACCTTGGTCAACAGAGACACGTCGTCCAGCACGGTCGCGATATCGTCAATCAATGCAAGCAGGCTGGTGGCCATGGTGTCCTTACTTCCTGTCTCTTGAACGAAGATGCGTATTTGACCTGCTGGATTCGCTTGTGTCGAGCCTGGAGAGCGTGGAAAATTCCCGGTTATTTTGTTGGATGATCCGAACGAGACCCGTCATGTCTGCTCCCCCACGTTTTCTCTACCCCTTGACCTTCCCCTTGCGGCTGATGCCGAGCGTCATGCACAGCCGGGTGCTCGCGACGCTGCTCAACCAGGTGATGAAGGACGCGCTGCTGGAAGGCGAACTGGATTTTCTGCAAGGGCGCCGGGTCGCGATCGAGATCGACGATATCGGGGTGCGTTATCTGTTGGGGCTCACCGATGGGCGCATCCGGGGATATGGCGACGAGGCCAAGGCCGATGCCAGCATCGCGGGCGGTCTGCGGGAGTTTCTGCTGCTTGCCGCGCGGCGCGAGGATGCGGATACACTGTTTTTTCAACGTCGGCTGAGGATGTCCGGCGACACTGAATTGGGTCTCTATCTGAAGAACTTTTTCGATGCCTTCGAGCCGCCAGCTCGCTGGGCGCCTTTGATGCGCGCACTGGATCGGATGGCGAGTATCCGCTTTCCCGGACGCTGACTTCGGATTGGCGCGGAGCGATCCGCGCCAATCCGAGGATTGACCGTGGGAAAAATCGCTTTGATGCGATCTCTCTCTAGCGAATGACCTCCGGCTCGTCCTTCAGCAGATAGGCTTCTTCCTCGGGAGTCAGATCCACTTCATCGAATCCGCTGATCATCGGCATGATGTGCTCGCGGAACGAATGACCGGTGGTCAGCATGTAGACGTGGATCAGCACGAATACCACCATCGTAAAGGCAGCCCCGGTATGGACCAGTGCTGCGCCTTCCAGCCACTCGGTCGCCTGGGGAGCATCCCGCCACAGAAAATAGAAGAGATAAGCCAACCCCGACACCCAGATCAGCGGGAACAGCACGATCTTGAGCATCAGATAGGTGAGTGCCTGCAAGGGGTTGTGCTTACGCCAGTAAGCCTTGCGGTAGGGATGGTGCTCGCCCTTGAAGATGCCGAGGATATAGTAACGAAGGACCTGCCACATCCCTTTGACGGTCGGGATGAAGTGACGCCAATTCCGGGTCGTGAAGAGCCAGAAGATACTGAAGGCCCACAGCAACAGCAGCGCGAAGGCGGCGAAAGTATGCACGGTGACCGCATGTTCGAAATTCAGCAGGTGATGGAAACCGTGCAGCCCGAATCCGGTGAACATCAGGGTCATGATCAACAGCATCTGCGACCAATGCCAGAAGCGCTCGAACAGACTGAAAATTTTAACGCGGCGAATGGCCATCAGTGTTTTGCCCCCTTGGGCGAGAAGAGACGGATCAGGGCATGACCCAAAATTGCAATCAAGGTTCCAGCAATCGCAATGATGCCGATCAGATCCAGCCATCGGTTGTGATCGCGGCCTGGCAGGTAGATGCCTTCCACTCCCTTGAGACGGCCCTGTTCGGCGTGGCACGACTCGCAGGCGAGCGCGTCTTCCTTCGGCGCGACCATGTGGGTGATGGGCCAGTAGGAGAGGGTTTCGACGAAGCCGAACTGGCCGGAGTAGGGCAGCCCGAATTCCTTCATTCCATGCTCGATGGCCTTGCCCATGTCGTAATTACCCCAGTAGGAGTCGTCATCCTCGCCCCACAGGTGGTTATAGACCAGGGTTCCGTTGCCGACATCGGCGGGCATCCAGGTACGCATGACCTTGAAGGGCCAGATGCGTGAGTCGCCATCCTCGCGCGAGCCGGTGAAGTCGTTGATCGCGACGGGTTGGTTCACATCGAACTTAGTGTCGATGGTGGTGTAACGCATCTGTCCGTCGAACCAGCGATAGAGCGGCACCAGGTTTTCGGCGTAGGTGAAGGACCCCTTGATGGACTTATAGGTGTAGCGGTGCGCGCCGTTTCCCTGGGTGTAGCCGCTCTCGTGATAGCCCGCGCCGTTGCGCGTTTTACCAGCGGTCCGCCAGTCCCAGTCGGTCATGGTGGCGACGCCGCCGCGGGCGAACTCGGGGATATGACAAGTCTGGCAGGCGACGCTCGATATATGGTCGTTACGTTTGAAGGCGGCAAGCGAATCGACCGGATGCGGGGCAAGACCGTGACAGGATTCGCAGGTGGCGACATCGCGGCGCTGGCCGGGTTTCCCGATTCCCTCATGATCCTTGGCGGCAATCTCATAACGGCTGCCGGCCCAGACATGCGACTTGGTGACGTGGCAGGCGGTGCAGGCGAAGTTGAGTCCGTCCACGCCCATGTGCACGTCGAGTTCCCGAGTGGGGCTCTTCAGGGCGGAAGAAAGGTCGCCATGCTTGACGTTGTCGCCACCACCACCATTGAAGTGACAGGCACCGCAGTTCGCGCGCTGCGGCAGGTCGACGCTTTGGGCCACCAGCGCCAGATCGATGGCCGGCTTACCCTCGAACATGACCGAACAGGCCGGACTGCCCGCGCTGTTCGGCGTCTTATAGTAGGTGCCGGTGGTGTCGTGACAGATCAGGCAGTCGATATTGGTCTCGTCGCTGAAGTCGAAGTTCTCGTCCTTCCAGCCATACCCGGCGTGACATTGGGCGCACATGCCTTCGTTGCCGCGGGCATTGGTGCAGAAGTTGTTCACCAGATGCTTCTTTCCGAGCAACTGACCGGTATCCGGGTTACGACGCTCCCAGGTCCAGTGGATATTCTTCATGAAGTGCTGCCCGGTCTCGGTATGGCAGCTCAGACAGGCCTTGGTGACTTCCGGACCCGAGGCGAATGGCTGTTTCAATGCCTCGAATTTGGTGTGATCGGCGGTTCCGCCGGTGAGCGGGCCGGAGATCTGCGGAGGAACTGGCGCGACCGTGGCGGGTGGCGTCGGCCAGTTGTCCGCCGTGGACTGGGTCGAGGTTAGCGCGAAAGATCCCAGCACCAGCGCCAGGAGAAATCCGATTGTGGGTCGCATAGGATGATGTGCTCCAATTCTGAAAGACCGGGCTGGGCGATCAATGAACCTGCGATCGCCAGTCTGCGGTCTAAGCCGCGTCATCCTGCTATCAATCGTTGTTTGTTTCCATGACTTGCGGCAAGGCGACAGCTTCTGCATATCGGTCATCGCCAAGTCATGCTGTCGTCGGGATCCAAACGGATATCCTGCGCATCCATGCTCAATGAACGCTGGCCGAAGGGACGATCGCGGCCGAATGTCTTCAGGTTCGGCGTTCCTAAATTTCCTCGCCCCTCAATACCGAACTCGCAGGATGTACAAATCCCCCCCCCGGCGCTCGAAGAGAAATTCGATGACGCTCGCTTGTGTGGCCAGATGCCCCTGAGCGTCCAGATAGCTGACCTGGAAGATGGCGATCGCCGCGCAACGTGACGGGTTGGCGGTCGGTTGCACATGCAGCTGCTCGAAAACGATCCGGCGCGCCGAGGTCTTTCCGAACCATTCGGCATAGGTGTGGCGGATGCTTAACCAGTTAACGAGGTCGTTTTCGCGCGACTCCGGACTGTAGAGCGCCATGAGTTCGTTGAGCGCGCCGGCTTCGTAGGCGCGCTGAAAATTCGCCAGAAGCTCGGGTACGGAGCCGCAGTCCACAGCCGCCGCATCGGCGCTTGAGGCGATGGCGGGGGCGAGCGGGGCGGCCAAGCCCGCGAGCGCGGGCGGGTTGGGCTGCGTCGGCGGCGCGGGGGCGCTTGGCGGCGAGACGGACGGAATCGTCATCCGGGGTCTGGTCGTCATCGGCGGGGGCGCGGGATCCGGCAACCTGTCTGGCAGGACGGGGCGGGGCGACTCCTGAGCTTGATCCGGCGGGCGCGCGACCGGCCCAGCGCTCGCTTGAGTCGAGGCGCTCGGCGGTTCCGACGGTTGGGTGATGACGTGCTCCCGGACGATCGGAGGCGCGCGTTCGACAGGAGTTGGCGTTGCGGGCTCGGCCGGGACGACGATGGGCGAGGGCGTCTCTGTCGCAACCATCGGTTCGGCCGGCGTCGGCGGTGTCGGTGCGGTCTCCGGGGTTTCTGCGTCCGGTTCCGGACGTGACTCGGGCCGTGGTTCAAGGTTGTCCGCGCGCTCGCTGCGCACCGTCATTCGGGAAGACTCCTCGGACTCAAGCCTGGGCTCGGCCGGGGGCTGCGCGGGCTCGGTGTCCGAGCTGACCGAGTCAGCCGGCGTGTCGGGCGCCTGGTCAGGCTGGTTCGCGACCGCAACCGCGGAGTTTGTTTCTCGGGTCTCCGCCGCGCCCGGCCGCGGTTCGCTCTGAGGCGTGGGTTGAGGCAGAGTTTCCACGCTCGGGCGGATCACTCTTGGGGCAGGGACGGGACGGGGCTCATGGGAAAAGATCCCAATGCCGATTGCCAGCAGGCAGGTCAAGGCAATACCAGCCAATAAGCGTCCACGAAAACCCTCGGTCATCTCCAGTGACCGGATGAGCCAGGACCAGACCGTCGGCCCGATCCAGGCCGGTGCAACGCTGTCTCGTTGCGGACGGTCGCCGGCGGTCGGATCGGTGGTGGCGCTCTGGCTCGTCCATCCATTGGCGCCCCGTCGATGGGCATCGAAAGCGAGATTGATCCGCTCGGTGCGATGCGTCGCCCAGGCGACTTGTGTTGGATGTCGATCAGGGTGATAGACCTGGATCAAACGCCGGTAACGCTGCTTGGCCAGGGTCGGGTTGGCATCCGGGGGAAGGCCCAGCGTGCGCGGCGAGGATCGGTTGGCATCGGCAAAGAGCCACTGGTCGAGTAGCTCATAGGCGCGCGCGGTAGCCTGCCGCCGGCTGAGACCGGCCCGGCGGAGCGCGCCGCCTATCTCGGCTGCGTGGGGATTGTCCGGGTTGCTCAGCCACAGCAGGAGCGCATCGAGGTGTGACTCAAGCGTTGACGTCAGCCGTCCAGCCGCTAAAGCGCGGGCGAGTTGGTGCGTCCAGTGGGAGGTTATCGAGGACAATGGCTAGGCGGCGCGTCGGGTGAAACAAACGTTAAAGACACGCGGGTTCTGTTGCGGGGTGCGTGCTGATGGCGGTCGCTCGATGATAAAGTTTGAGGCTAGCACTCGACGGATTCCTTCTGTTTGCCCCCTGAGTCCTGATCGGCTTTAGGCTATGCTTCGCCAGGATACAGCCAGCGTAGCCGGAAGCTTAATGCTCATGACCATGCGCCAATATCTACGCCATCCCTCCGACGTTCCACTCGCCTATCATCTCGGGGAGGTGGTAACCGACCGCAACCATTATCTTCGCAATATTGGCGCCGGCGGGCTGTGCTTCGCGTCGCGCATCGCCATTGCGCCGGGCGCCCATATCTATATCGAGATTCCGATCGCCGAACCCGTCTTCAAGGCCGACGGGGTCGTCGTCTGGTGCGAACCAGCCGAGGAATACTTCGAGGTCGGTGTCCGTTTCGATGGAGTGGATACCGAATACGGACTCCGGATGGTCGAGCAGGTTTGTCAGATCGAACATTACCGCCATGAAATTTTCAAGTCGGAAGGGCGGGTTCTGGGTAGCGAGGAGGCAGCGCTGGAGTGGATCCAGAAATATGCCGCGCGCTTTCCTCAGTGATCGGCAACGGCGTCTGGCGGCAAGCGTCCATCGCGAGCGCCAGCAGACGGTTGGCTGAACGGCTCCAAAACCAGCGACTGAACGGGTGACGGGCCTCTCGCCCGTCAGACGTGTCGGAGGTCCGTTCCCCGTGGGTAGCGTACCCCGATTTCCGCATCGCGAACCGAGCGGCCGCGATCAGGTCACCACATCCGGCTCGCCGCGCCCCGTCCGCGCCTCGATCTGCCCCAGTTCGCGGGCGATCAGGATCAGCGGCGCCATGGCCTCCTGCGTCTCGCGATGATGGCGGGTCGGATCCGGCTCGTAGAATTCGAGATAGACGCGCAGCGTCGCGCCCTCGGTGCCGGTGCCGGAGAGACGGAAGACGATGCGCGCGCCGCTCTCGAAGCCGAGGCGGATGCCCTGCTGTTTGGAGACGCTGCCGTCGATGGGGTCGGTATAGGCGAAATCGTCGGCGTAGCTGACGGTCTGGTCGCCCAGTTTGCGGCCGGGCAGTTCGGGCAGCAGAATCCGCAGATGGTCCATCAGACCCTCGGCGCCGGCGAGATCCACGCCTTCGTAGTCGTGGCGGGTGTAGTAATTGCGCCCGAAGCGGCGCCAGTGATCGCTGACGATGTCGGCCACCGACTGCTGACGCATGGCGAGCAGATTCAGCCAGAACAGCACCGCCCAGAGTCCGTCCTTTTCGCGGACATGATCCGAACCGGTGCCGAAGCTCTCCTCGCCGCAGAGCGTGATGCGCCCCGCATCGAGCAGGTTGCCGAAGAATTTCCAGCCGGTCGGGGTCTCGAAGCATTCCACGCCCATCTGCTCGGCGACGCGGTCGGCGGCCTGGCTGGTCGGCATGGAGCGGGCGATGCCGCGAATGCCGGTCTTGTAGCCCGGCGTCAGGTGCGCGTTGGCCGCCAGCACCGCGAGACTGTCGCTCGGGGTGACGAAAAAGTTCTTGCCGAGGATCATGTTGCGATCGCCATCGCCATCGGAGGCGGCGCCGAAGTCGAGTCCATCGGAGCCTTCGGTCAGGGCGACCAGTTCCTTGGCATGGGCTAGATTCGGGTCCGGATGTCCGCCGCCGAAATCCTCCAGCGGGATCGCGTTCATCACCGTGCCGGGCGCGGCGCCGAGCCGGTTTTCCAGGATGGCGACGGCATAGGGGCCGGTGACGGCATGCATGGCGTCGAAGCGCATCCGGAAAATGCCGGAGTTGAACAACTGATGGATGGCGTTGAAGTCGAACAGCGATTCCATCAGCGCGGCATAGTCGCTGACCGGGTCCATGACCACGACCTCCATCGCGCCGAGCAGGAAACTGCCGTCGTGGTCGAGATCGAGCGCCGGGGCGTCGAGCGTGAGATAGCGGTCGAGGGTGCAGGTACGCTCGAAAATGGCGTTGGTGACCGATTCGGGCGCGGGACCGCCGTTAGCGGAATTGAACTTGATCCCGAAATCCTCGTCGGGACCGCCGGGGTTGTGGCTCGCCGACAGCACGATGCCGCCCTGGGTCTTGTATTTGCGGATGACGCAGGAGACGGCGGGGGTCGAAAAAATGCCGCCGCGACCGACCAGCGTCTTGCGCACGCCATTCGCCGCCGCCATGCGCAGGATGACCTGGATCGCCTCGCGGTTATAAAAACGTCCATCGCCGCCGACCGCTAGCACGCCGCCGTTCAGCTCGGGCTGGGTGTCGAAGATCGCCTGGACGAAATTCTCCAGGTAATGCGGCTGCTGGAAGACCTTGACCTTCTTGCGCAGGCCGGAGGTTCCGGGGCGTTGCCCCTCGAAAGGCGTGGTGGCGATGATCCGTGGTTCCATTTTCAACCCCTTGAATGATGATCGGATGACCTGCACTGATGCGGATGAGTGCAAGCGTCGGGAGGCGGCAATGCGCGGTGAACAAGTCGGGCATTGTATCCCCCGGAGCCCGTGCGACAATACGCGGATTGGCAGCGAAGACGACTTCGCGCCAGTCTTGCGGTGGTTTCCAGCAGGGCAGTGACCCAGAAATCGCCGTCAACAACCCAATCGAAATCGAAACAGAAGGTAGCAAAACAAGATGATCGTTGAAGCGCATAAGGAAACATTGGACTTTAAGGCCGAGGTCAGCCAGGTGCTGGATCTCGTGATCCGGTCGCTGTATTCGAACAAGGAAATCTTTCTGCGCGAGTTGGTCTCGAATGCCTCGGACGCCGCCGAGAAGCTCCGCTTCGAGGCGTTGAGCGACGACGGGCTGTACGAGGGCGATACCGAGTTGCGCATTCGGGTCGAAATGGACAAGGACGCGGGCACCCTGACGATCTCCGATAATGGCATCGGGCTGGGCCGTGTCGAGGTGATGGAGACCATCGGCAGCATCGCCAGCTCGGGCACCCGCCGGTTCATCGAGAGCATGTCCGGCGACCAGGCCAAGGACAGCAAGCTGATCGGCCAGTTTGGCGTCGGTTTTTATTCCGCCTATATCGTCGCCGACAAGGTGACGCTGATCTCGCGCCGGGCGGGCGTCGGCGCCGAACATGGCGTGCGCTGGGAGTCCGACGGACGCGGCAGTTACACGCTCGAAACGGTCGAGAAGGCCACGCGGGGCACGGATGTCATTCTGCATCTGAAGGAAGAGGAAAAGGAGTTTCTGGATAGCTGGCGCCTGCGTTCGATCATCGGCAAGTTCTCCGATCACATCGCGCTGCCGGTGGAGATGCGCAAAGAGCTGTATGGCGAGGAGGCCGAGGCGAAAAAGGACGAGCCGCCCGAATACGAGCAGGTCAACCGCGGCACGGCGCTCTGGATGCGCAACAAGTCGGAGATTACCGAGGAGGAGTATCACGACTTCTACAAGCACGTTTCACATGACTTCGAGCCGCCGCTGGCCTATGCCCACAACCGGGTCGAGGGCACCAACGAGTACACGGCGCTGCTGTACCTGCCGAAGAAAGCGCCCTGGGATCTCTGGGATCGCGATCAGAAGCACGGCGTCAAGCTCTATGTGAAGCGCGTCTTCATCATGGACGAGGCCGACAAGCTGATGCCGCACTATCTGCGCTTTGTGAAGGGCGTGGTGGATTCGGACGACCTGCCGCTCAATGTCTCGCGCGAGATCCTGCAACACAATCGCAAGATCGACACCATCCGTCAGGCCAACACCAAGCGCGTGCTCGGCCTGCTGGAGACGATGGCGACGGAAGACGCCGAGAAATATGGCGCGTTCTGGGACGAGTTCGGGCGCGTCATCAAGGAAGGCCCGGCCGAGGATTTCGCCAACAAGGAACGTCTTTCGAGTCTCATGCGTTTCGCCACCACCCACCGCGAGGACGACGCCCAGCGCGAATCGCTCGACGCCTATATCGAGCGCATGAAGGACGGTCAGGACAAGATCTACTACATCACCGCCGACAGCGCGACCGCCGCCCGCCATAGCCCGCATCTGGAAGTCTTCCGCAAGAAGGGCGTCGAGGTGCTGCTGCTGTCCGATCGGGTCGACGAATGGCTGGTCAGCCATCTGACCGAGTACAAGGAAAAACACTTCCAGTCAGTCACCAAGGGCGATCTGGATCTCGGCGAACTGGCGGACAAGGAAGAGAAGGAAGCCAAGGAAAAGGCCGCCGCCGAGCATGGCAACCTGTTGGAGCGTCTCAAGACCGCGCTCGGCAACCAGGTCGAGGCGGTCCGTCCCAGTACCCGCCTGGTTGATTCGCCGGCCTGTCTGGTGGTCGGCGAGCATGATATGAGCGCCAACCTGGCCCGCGTCCTCAAGGCAGTCGGTCAGAACGCGCCCGAGAGCAAGCCGACGCTGGAGGTCAATCTGGATCATCCGCTGGTCAAGCGGCTGGAATCGGAGAGCGACGAGGGGCGTTTCGGCGATCTCGGGATGATCCTGTTCGATCAGGCGCAACTGGCCGAGGGCGGTCAGCTCGACGATCCGGCCGGGTTTGTCGCACGGCTGAACAGTCTGATGATGAAGATGATGATGGCGGGCGGCTAAGACGCTGGCGGTTCGGGCCATGTCCGGAACGCCAACCCGTTGGAGCGGGCCTCAAGCCCGCGCCGCGGCGATCGAGACGGGGCGATGCGTGACGAGTAATCGCGCCAGCGAACCCGTGGCACACTCCGGCCACGGATCCCTTTCAACCAATTGAGGAAGCACAGCGATGCGCATCATTCTGCTCGGCGGCCCCGGTGCCGGCAAAGGCACCCAGGCCGGGTTCATCAAGGCACATTTCAACATTCCGCAGATTTCCACCGGCGACATGCTCCGGGCGCATGTCAAAGCGGGCACCGAGCTTGGCAAGGCGGCCAAGAAGATCATGGACGAGGGCGGTCTGGTCTCCGACGACATCATCCTGGGCATGGTCAAGCAACGTATCGCCGATGACGATTGTGCGACCGGCTATCTGTTCGACGGCTTCCCGCGTACCTTGCCCCAGGCGGATGCGCTGAAGGAGGCGGGCGTGTTCGTCGACGCGGTGGTCGAAATCGATGTGCCGGACGCGGAAATCATCCGCCGGATGTCCGGGCGCCGGGTACATCTTTCCTCCGGCCGGACCTACCATGTCGCGTTTAACCCGCCACGGCAGGAGGGTCTGGACGACGAGACGGGCGAACCCTTGATCCAGCGCGAGGATGATCGGGAAGACACCGTCAAGGCACGCCTGAAGGTCTATCACGATCAGACCGAACCCCTGATCGACTACTATTCCTCGTGGGCCAGTCGGGGCGGCGAGGGCGCTCCGAAATATCTCAAGGTGCCTGGAATCGGTGGCGTCGAGGAGATTCGCGCAGGGATCCTCGGGCAACTCGACGTCGTGTAAGCCGCGTCCGGCATGACCGGCGGCGGGGGCGCGATGGCCGGGCCTTGCGGCTGCCGTAGACTGGTGCCGCGCGTAACGGCGCGCACCGTGACGGTTGGTTGGTCATGGAAAAACGCAGGGAGCCCCCCATTCTGATAAAATCTCCGCCATCTTTTTTACGGGAAACGCTCATGGCCGTCGTTGAACTCGAGACATCCAACTTTGAACAGACCATCCAGGACAACGATTTTGTGATCGTTGATTTCTGGGCGCCCTGGTGCGGACCCTGTCGTTCGTTCGCGCCGGTTTACGAGAAGGTTTCGCAAGATTTCGACGAGGTGGTCTTCGCCAAGGTCAATACGGAAGAGCATCAAGAGATTGCGGCGCACTTTCAGATCCGCTCCATTCCGACCCTGATGATCTTTCGGGAGCAGGTCATTATCTTCTCCCAGGCCGGCGCCTTGCCGGAGGGATCCTTCCGCGATCTTCTCGCGAAGGCCGGGGAACTCGACATGGTCGATGTGAAACGCCAGATTGCCGAACAAGCCGCCAGTCAAGCCTAGTCGCGCAGTCGGATGTCCGTCATCCACGCTGAGCGAACCTCACGTTATTGGATTGCGCGGTGAGTGACGTCGTCAGGTTCGCCACGGATCCGGCGATGTCGCATCGAGTGCCTTGAATTCCGATGATGCAGCCTTCCTCTCACCCCTGGTTCGCGGCTTGCCTGCTCTCGGGGCGTCCCACTGTGGGCGCCCTGATGAGTTTGTGCGAGGAAAACCACGGCCGGTTGCTGCGTCTGGCTCCGGGGCTTCGACAGGCCACGGGGCGACTCACCTCGCGTCGTTCCGGTGGCGTCGATCTGCACCTTGAGGTTGAGGAGCAGGCCCGCTATACCACGCAACTGCGTCTGACCCACGTTTTCCATCTCCCCGACTCCACGGATCCACGCCCCGAACCCAACGCGTGTCTGCGGGTCTACCACGATGCGCGACAGGTCGAGGTGCTGGATTTGCGTCAATCGGTGCTGCCGCTGCGGGGCGGCTATCAGCCGCCGGCGCTGGTGGACAAGTGGCAGGCCAACCTCTTCCTCGCAAAATGGCTAACTTTTTGTCTGCGTCAGGGACATTGTTTTCAGCATCCGGGGGTGGCGACGCCGCCCCTGGGGTCTGTCGCGTCCACGCCGTTCTGTACCTGAAACGCGTTCGGCTAGGCATGCGTCGTGGGTGTGTCGGTGCGGACTTCTCCCGAATCCACAAGCGTCGTCTTGAAATGGCGAAAATGTTGACTAATTTAGTCGATAAGACAAGGCGGTTGATCTGCCGACCGACTCGACCATCACAGACACGCTTGCAGGCACCCGAATTATGAGACTCTCGACAAAAGGCCGATATGCGGTGACCGCCATGCTTGAGCTTGCGCTGCATTCAGGCAAAGGTCCGGTGACCTTGGCGGACATCTCCGTGAGCCAGGGGATTTCGCTTTCCTATCTCGAACAATTGTTTGCTGCCTTACGCGCGAAAAAACTCGTGCGCGGCGTCCGCGGGCCGGGCGGGGGATACTATCTCGGCAACACGGCGGGGGAGATTACGGTCGCCAACATTATCTGTGCCGTGGACGAATGGGTCGAATTCACTCGCTGTGGAGGGCGGGAGAATTGTCGCGATGGACAACGCTGCCTGACGCATCATCTGTGGGATCAACTGAGCGATGAAATCTTTCGTTTCCTGGACGCGATCACGCTCCAGGATTTGATCGATCGCGGTCAGCGGCAAGTCCCGGCACCCTTGAAGGCCGAGCCGGAACCTGGTCTGAAGCAGGACAGAAAGCGCCGGGCGGCGTGAATCTCCGCGCTGGCCTGGCCGATCCGACGACGCGCCGGGTTTCTCGAAACCCCATCCACCGCGAAAATGCGTTCGCCAAAAGGTCAAGCTGAAAACATCCCCCTAGCGGTGTTATGCTTGACCGCTTATCTGCATGTCGCGGTCCTTGCCGCGACATCCCTTTTCTGGCCAAGGACCAACCTGACCGATATTCGCTATGGCAGAACAGCCGGACGGTTTGATCACGATTCAAGACTTCGTGCGCTGGGGCGCGAGCCGGTTTAACGCGGCGGGTCTTTTTTTTGGGCACGGCACCGACAATGCCATCGATGAAGCCGCGCAACTGGTGCTGGGAGGTCTGCATCTGGAGCCTGGACTGCCCACGGGCTTCTACGATTGCCGCTTGACTCCAGCCGAACGGGTGTTGGTGTGCGATCTGATCGAGCGGCGCGTCGTCGAACGGGTTCCCGCCGCCTACCTGACCGGACGCGCCTGGTTCGCCGGGCTGGAATTCGCGGTCAATCCGCATGTGCTGGTGCCCCGTTCGCCGATCGCCGAGCTGGTCGAGGCCGGCTTCGATCCCTGGATCGACAGCGAGCGGGTTGGCCGCGTCCTGGATCTCTGTACCGGCAGCGGCTGTATCGGGATCGCGGCGGCGACCTATCTCCCGGACGCGGACGTGGATCTGGCGGATATTTCGCCGGAGGCATTGGCGGTCGCTCGCCGCAATGTCGAACGTTCTGGCATCGGGGAGCGGATTCGGGTGCTGGAATCCGATCTGTTCGCCGCACTGGCGGGAAGTCGATACGACGTCATTGTCTCCAATCCACCGTATGTCTCGCGACTCGAACTCGCAGGACTCCCCGCCGAATATCACCGCGAGCCGGAATTGGGGCTGTTGGGCGGCGAGGATGGGCTCGACTTCGTGATCCGCATCCTCAGCGACGCCGCCCGGTATCTGACCGAGGGCGGCATCCTGATCATCGAGGTGGGTAATTCGGCCCAGGCCCTTCAACAACGTTTACCGATGGTTCCCTTTACCTGGCTCGAATTCGAACGCGGTGGCGAGGGCGTGTTTCTGCTGCTGCGCGAACAGCTTGTCGAGTACCAGCCGCAATTCGAGGAGGCATTCATCACATGAGTCTGAGACGCGCGCGGAGCGTCGACGAGTATGTCGAGTGGGTGCGTCAGGCCGTCTTCGAGGTGGACGATCTGCGCGACTGTCTGGACTACGAAAGCGAGGACATGGCGAGATTCCCCGCCTTTCTCGACCCGCTCGACGCCGGCATCAAGGCCATTTACACCGCCATGAAGGACGGTACTTACGCCTTCGGACGCGAGGATCTGCCGTTCATGGACCTGGCCGGCAAGTACGCGGAAGAGATTCCATTCCATACCCTGCTCAAACAGATCAACGAGACCCATCGGCGGGGGATCGAAGTGGGCGGGGATGATGCCTGAACAGGCTTTACGATCAATGTCGTTCGGGGGCCAGACGCGCGCCCCGCGGCTGGAGGACTGAACGGTGGAGCAAGGTGTTTCCTTTGATCTTGAGTTGATTCGTCGCTACGACCAGAGCGGTCCGCGCTATACCTCCTACCCGACCGCGGTGGAGTTCGACGAGTCCTTCGACGAGGCGGCCTATCAGGCGGCCTGCGCGCGCAGCAACGCGAGCGGGCGACCGCTGTCGCTCTATTTCCATATCCCATTCTGCGACACGGTCTGCTTCTATTGCGCCTGTAACAAGATCGCGACCAAGGACCGTTCGCTGGCGCCGCCTTATCTGGAGCGGGTCCATCGCGAACTGGCCATGCAGTCCGCGCTGTTCGATCGCTCGCGTCAGGTGGAGCAGCTGCACTGGGGCGGCGGCACGCCGACCTTCCTCAGCCACGATCAGATGACCGAGTTGATGGACGTGACGCGCCGCCACTTCACCCTGGCCGGCGACGACGTGGGCGAGTATTCCATCGAGATCGATCCGCGCGAGGCCGATGCCGCCACGGTGAAGCTGTTGCGCCGCATCGGCTTCAACCGCATGAGTCTGGGCGTGCAGGACTTCGATCCCCGGGTGCAGGTGGCGGTCAATCGCGTTCAGACCGAGGCCGAGACCATGGCGGTGCTGGACGCGGCGATCGCCGAAGGCTTCCGGTCGACCAGCATCGATCTGATCTATGGCCTGCCGTTCCAGACCGTCGAGAGCTTCTCGAAGACCCTGGAGCGCATCATCGCGGTCAATCCGCAGCGCCTGTCGATCTTCAATTACGCCCATCTGCCGGAGCGATTCAAGCCGCAGCGCCGCATCCAGGACGACGATCTTCCGGCCCCCGAGGTCAAGCTGGACATTCTCCAGTCCACCATCGCGCGGCTGACCGAGGCGGGCTATGTCTATATCGGCATGGACCATTTCGCGCGCCCCGACGACGAACTGGCCCTGGCCCAGCAGGCGGGGACGCTCTACCGCAACTTCCAGGGCTACTCGACCCATGCCGACTGCGATCTGATCGGCCTCGGCGTGACCTCGATCGGCATGATCGACAACACTTACGGTCAGAACCGCCGCGAACTCGACGAGTATTACGCGGACATCGACGCCGGGCGTCTGGCCGTGTTCCGCGGCATCGAACTGAATCGCGACGATCTGATCCGCCGCGACATGATCACCAAGCTGATCTGTCACTTCCAGTTGGATATCCGTGCCGCCGAGGCCGCCTGGGACATCCGGTTCGCCGAGTATTTCGCCGAGGCGCTGGCGAAGCTCAAGGGCATGGCCGAGGATGGTCTGGTGGAGATCGGCGCGGATCAGATTCGCATCCTGCCGCGCGGACGCCTGCTGGTGCGCAACATCTGCATGGCCTTCGATGCCTATCTGGCGACCAAGACGGGGCCGATCGGTTTCTCCCGGGTGATCTGATGGCGCTTGGAGCCTTCATCGCCCGCGGGCTATACTGGATGGCTTTTAACGGGACGGGCGAATTGTCCGTGTCAGAATTCAGCAAGGTACGGACCGGAGCTTCGGCCGGTGCCCACGGGAGAGAATGAATGCAAGTTTCGGTGGAAGCGGGCGAGGGGCTCGAACGACGGATGAAGATTGTCCTGCCTTTCGAGCAGGTCGAGGTTGAAGTCGACAAGCGTTTGCAGAAGCTGGCGCGGACGGTTCGGCTGCCCGGCTTCCGTCCGGGCAAGGTGCCGATGAAGGTGCTGCGGCAACGCTTCGCGGGGCAGGTGCATCAGGAAGTCTTCGGCGAGATGGTGCAGTCCAGTTACGAGGATGCGCTCACTCAGTCGTCCCTGCGCCCCGCCGGGATGCCACGGATCGAGCCGGAGATCGATCTGGACGAAAAACGCTTGAGCTATACGGCGGTCTTCGAGGTGATGCCGGAGTTCGAACTTGCGTCCCTGGAGGGCAAGAGCCTGAGGCGTCCCGTCTGCGAACTGACGGATGCCGACCTGGACGCGATGGTCGAGCGGCTACGCACTCAGCGCAAGACCTGGACACCGGTCGAACGGCCGTGCCAGAGCGGCGATCAGGTTACCCTGTCCTTTACCGGCAGCGTGGACGGAGAAGCCTTCGAGGGCGGATCCACGACCGGCTTGACCATCGAGCTTGGCGCCAGCCGGATGATCCCGGGCTTCGAGGAGGCGCTGATCGGCGCGCGCGTCGGCGAGCAGCGCACGCTTGATCTCGTCTTCCCAGAGGACTACCAAGCCGCTAACCTGGCCGGCAAACCGGTCCGCTTCGAGGTGACCCTGGACGCCGTGGCCGAACCCACCTTGCCGGCTGTCGATGCGGAGTTCGCGAAGGCGTTCGGTGTCGAGGACGGCGATCTGGAGCGATTTCTGGCCGACGTGCGCGCGAACATGGAACGGGAATTGAAAGAACGGCTCAATGCCCGCATCAAGGAACGTGTGATGGATCTGCTGGTCGAGGCCAATCCGCTCGATCTGCCCAGTGCGCTGGTCGAGAACGAGATGAACGCCATGGCAGGGAAAGCGGCCAAGTCGCTCGGTGGCACCAAGCTGAATCTGCCGCCCGCGCTGTTCGAGGCGGGTGCGCGACGACGCGTGGCGCTGGGGTTGATTCTCGGCAAGATCGTCAATGAACACAGTCTCAAGGTCGATGCCGGGCGGGTCCGGGGCATTATCGAGCAACTGGCATCCACCTACGATCAGCCGCAGGCGGTGGTCGACTATTATTACAGCGACCGCGAACGTCTCGGTGCGGTTGAGGTGGTCGTCCTTGAGGATCAAATCGTCGAGCGGATGATGGAGCGGATGACGGTCGAAGACGAGGCCATCGATTTCGCGGAATTGACGAACCCGACACCGGAGCTCTGAGCGTCATGCGTCGCATGCGCACGGAGCGACCGTCGCCAGGCGGTTCGCCCTGCGCACAATCATTCAGTTACAGGTGAAGACCCCTATCATGATCAATCCTCTGAGTCGTACCGACTGGCAGCCCCAAGGGCTCGGGCTGGTACCGATGGTCGTCGAGCAGACCGCGCGCGGCGAACGTGCGTTCGACATCTATTCCCGGCTCTTGAAAGAGCGTGTCATCTTTCTGATCGGTCAGGTGGAGGACCACATGTCGAATCTGGTGGTCGCGCAGCTCCTGTTCCTGGAGTCCGAGAATCCGGATAAGGATATCCACCTCTATATCAACTCTCCGGGCGGTTCGGTGACGGCCGGCCTCGCGATCTATGACACCATGCGCTTCGTCCGTCCCGATGTCAGCACCATGTGTATCGGGCAGGCCGCGAGCATGGGCGCACTTCTGCTCGCCGGCGGGGCGAAGGGCAAGCGTTATTGTCTGCCGCACTCGCGCATGATGATCCATCAGCCATTGGGCGGCTTCCAGGGGCAGGCGACCGATATCGATATCCATGCCCGCGAAATCCTCTACATCCGCGATAGCCTGAATCAGATCCTGGCCGAGCATACGGGACAGCCGATCGAAAAGATCGCCGAGGACACCGAGCGCGATCGGTTCATGAGCGGAGAAGTGGCCCAGAAATACGGGCTCATCGATAAAGTGATCAACGAGCGTGGACCCGCGCCCGGCAGAACCTGATTCAGGCGACCCTGACAAGAAATCCTCGGCGATCCGTTCTTGGGGTCGTCGTCATTTTGAATCTGTGATGCGCGACCAAGTGCGCATTGCCGAACTTGCCATATAAGTCCAAATGGTTATGATTGAAACGGCATTGACCGGGACTGCAGGTATCGCGTCCTCAAACGACCCACTGGAGACCCATCCTCGATGAGTGGAAACAATCACGGCAAGAGCGACGAAGGCAAACTGCTTTATTGTTCGTTCTGCGGCAAGAGCCAGCATGAAGTCCGCAAACTCATCGCCGGACCTTCCGTGTTCATCTGCGACGAATGCGTCGAACTCTGTAACGACATCATCCGCGAGGAGATGCAGGAAAACGTTGGCGAGACCACCAGCCACCTGCCCAAACCGCGCGAGATCAAGGCGCGACTGGATGAATTCGTGATCGGGCAGGAGAAGGCCAAAAAGGTGCTCTCCGTCGCGGTCTATAACCACTACAAGCGTCTTGAAGTGGCCGAGGCCAAGGAAGACATCGAAATTGCCAAGAGCAATATCATGCTGATCGGGCCGACCGGCTCGGGCAAGACCCTGCTCGCCGAGACCCTGGCCCGTTTGCTCAATGTACCCTTCACCATCGCCGACGCGACCACCCTGACCGAGGCGGGCTATGTCGGCGAGGATGTCGAAAACATCATCCAGAAGCTGCTGCAAAAGTGCGACTACGATGTCGAGAAGGCACAGACCGGGATCGTCTATATCGACGAGATCGACAAGATTTCGCGCAAGTCGGATAACCCTTCGATCACCCGCGACGTGTCGGGCGAGGGTGTCCAGCAGGCGCTGCTGAAACTGATCGAGGGCACCATCGCCTCGGTGCCGCCGCAGGGGGGTCGCAAACACCCGCAGCAGGAGTTTCTCCAGGTCGATACCTCCAACATCCTCTTCATTGTCGGCGGCGCCTTCGCCGGGCTCGACAAGGTCATCCAGAATCGTTCGCGCAAGACGGGCATCGGTTTCTCGGCCGAGGTTCACAGCAAGGACGACAGCCGTCAGATCGGTGAGCTCCTGAGCGCCGTGGAGCCCGAGGATCTCATTCGCTACGGGCTGATCCCGGAATTCGTCGGCCGTCTGCCCGTCATGGCGACGCTCGAAGAGCTTGACGAGCCGGCACTGATGCGGATTCTGACCGAACCCAAGCATGCGCTGGTCAAACAGTACGCGCGGCTGTTCGAGATGGAAGGCGTCGTCATGGAACTCCGCGATGACGCGCTGGGCGGGATTGCGCGCAAGGCCATGGAGCGCAAGACCGGTGCCCGCGGTTTGCGGACCATCATGGAGCAGGTGCTGCTCGACATCATGTATGACCTTCCCTCCATGGATCATGTGAGCAAGGTGGTGATCGACGCCTCCGTGATCGCTGGCGACAACAAGCCTTTCCTCATCTATGAAGGCATCGAGAAGCAGGCCGCCGTGGCGGAGTGAGCGGTTCCCCGATCAGCAGAACATCTAGCGCATCGGTTTGCGTGTCTCAAGGTCGGGGGTGAGCGGTCGTTGAACTGAATGCCTATCGCCCCGACCCTTTCCTTATTCCCATCACACCGACATCCGCGGTGGCGATTCGCCGGTCGCTGACCTAGACAACTCGCATCGCTAACCCCGTGGACTGTCGCTTGAACGAGTACAGGTATCCATGGCGCTACAGAATACTGCTTCCTCGACCGTCTCTTCCCAGGAAGTCCCGGTACTTCCGCTGCGGGATGTCGTTGTCTATCCCCATATGGTCATTCCGCTCTTTGTGGGTCGCGACAAATCCATTCGAGCGCTCGACGGGGCCATGACGACTGACAAGCAGATCCTCCTGATCGCGCAGAGGAGCGCCGATGTGGACGATCCGGGCGTCAAGGATCTGTACGAAATCGGAACCCTCGCGAACATTCTGCAACTCCTGAAACTGCCCGATGGTACGGTCAAGGTGTTGGTGGAAGGCAATCAGCGGGCTGTCATCAGTCGGTTCGTCGCCACGGAAGACTCCTTTTCCGCCATCATCAGGCCCATGGAGGAGATCCTGGATGCCGATGATCGCGAGCAGGAAGTGCTGATGCGATCGGCCATGACCCTGTTCGATCAGTATGTCAAGCTCAACAAAAAAGTGCCGCCCGAAGTGCCGCCCGAGGTGCTTACCTCGCTGGCCAGCATTGAGGATGCGGGCCGGCTCGCCGATACCATGGCCGCGCACATGGCACTCAAGCTCGACGAGAAGCAGCGTGTTCTGGAAATTATCGACGTGCAGGGCCGGCTCGAACATCTGATGGGCTTGATGGAGTCCGAGAACGATATCCTGCAGATGGAAAAGCGCATCCGTGGACGCGTCAAGCGTCAGATGGAGAAGAATCAGCGCGAGTACTATCTGAACGAACAGATGAAGGCGATTCAGAAGGAACTTGGGGAACTTGAGGACGCGCCCAACGAGATCGAGGATCTCGCCAAGCGGATTCAGGCCGCCGGGATGCCGCGGGAAGCCAAGAGCAAGGCGCAGGCCGAGTTGAACAAACTCAAGCTGATGTCGCCGATGTCAGCCGAGGCGACCGTGGTGCGCAACTATATCGATACCCTGGTCAGCGTTCCCTGGAAAAAGCGCACCCGGATTCACAATGACATCAAGGTCGCCGAGGCGGTTCTGGATAAGGATCATTACGGGCTGGAGCGAGTGAAGGAACGCATCCTGGAATACCTCGCGGTGCAGCAGCGCGTGCGCAAGCTGAAAGGGCCGATCCTCTGTCTGGTCGGACCGCCGGGCGTTGGCAAGACCTCGCTGGGTCAGTCGATCGCGCGCGCGACCAATCGCAAATTCGTGCGCATGTCGCTCGGTGGCGTGCGCGACGAAGCCGAGATTCGCGGTCATCGCCGCACCTATATCGGCGCTCTGCCGGGCAAGATCATTCAGAATCTGTCCAAGGCCGGATCGCGCAACGCCTTCTTTCTGCTTGACGAGATCGACAAGATGGCGATGGATTTTCGGGGCGACCCGGCATCCGCGCTGCTCGAAGTGCTGGATCCGGAACAGAACCACACCTTCGTCGACCACTATCTGGAGGTGGATTTCGACCTCTCCGAGGTGATGTTCGTTGGCACGGCCAATACTTTGAACATCCCGCCCGCGCTCCTGGATCGCATGGAAGTGATTCGTCTCTCGGGCTATACGGAAGACGAGAAGGTCGCGATCGCCGAACGCTACCTGGTCCCTAAGCAGACTCAGAACAATGGGCTCAAGGAGGGGGAGCTGGCGATTCGCGAAAGCGCCCTGCGCGACATCGTCCGGCATTACACCCGCGAGGCGGGGGTACGGAATCTGGAGCGCGAGATTTCCAAGATTTGCCGCAAGGTCGTAAAGGAGGTTCTGCTCAAGAAGCGGGATACGCCAACGACGGTGAGTTCCAAAACGCTCGAAAAATATCTGGGTGTCCAGCGTTTTCGCTATGGTCGCGCCGACGAGCACGATCAGGTCGGGCAGGTCACCGGACTGGCCTGGACCGAGGTTGGCGGCGAGTTGCTGCGGATCGAGTCCGCGCTCGTGCCTGGCAAGGGGAAATTCAGCTATACCGGCCAACTGGGCGATGTGATGCAGGAGTCCATCCAGGCCGCCATGACCGTGGTGCGCTCGCGCGCAGACGCCCTCGGCGTGCCGCCGGATTTCCATACGAACTTCGATGTGCATATCCATGTGCCCGAGGGCGCGACCCCCAAGGACGGTCCGAGCGCGGGCGTTGCGATGTGCACGGCCCTGGTGTCCGCCCTGACCAAGATCCCAGTCCGTTCGAGCGTTGCGATGACCGGCGAGATCACCCTGCGTGGCGAAGTCTTGCCGATCGGCGGACTCAAGGAAAAATTGCTGGCCGCGCACCGCGGCGGCATCGAGACGGTGATCATCCCACTGGAAAACGAACGCGATCTGACTGAAATTCCGAAAAACATCAAGCAACATCTGAAAATCTATCCGGTGCGCTGGATCGATGAAGTGCTTGAACTAGCGCTGACGGAGCGCCCAGAGGCGGTTGGGTTAAAGATCGACGGCGATGATCCGGTGACGGTCGACGCCGATACCCATGAGTCGACTGCCGATACGGCGCGCGATCAAACCGCACGGCTGCATCATTAAACCGCGTTGATCTGGCCTGCCGCATCGTTTGCGCATGGAGAGAAGGTTGAAAAAGTCGGTTGCCCTCGTGCTGTCTCCGTCTTAGCATGCGGCATCGTTTCAGGATGCCTTCGAGAGGGATCCTGGCCCGCCTCGATGGCGAGCCCTTTTGGTCAGATCACGTTGGGCGCGCCGCTGGACTCTCGAAAACTCAGTCAGTTAATAGGGGAAATAAATGAATAAATCGGAACTCATCGAAAAAATGGCGGATGCCGCCGATATTTCTAAGGCCGCCGCGGCGCGTGCCCTGGACGCAATGACCGATGAGATCGCCATCGCCTTAAAGGATGGCGGCACGGTTTCGCTGATCGGCTTTGGCACCTTTTCGATCAAGGAGCGGGCCGCGCGCACCGGACGCAATCCTCAGACCGGCAACCCCATTGAAATCAAGGCATCCAAAACACCTTCATTTAAAGCTGGCAAAGCGCTCAAGGACGCCGTACAATAGTCCCTCGCTTGAAGGGTGCTTAGCTCAGCTGGGAGAGCATCGCCCTTACAAGGCGAGGGTCGCAGGTTCGATCCCTGCAGCACCCACCAAGATTTCTGATTCGTCAGATTTCGGAGTCAGAATTTAGGAGCGGTAGTTCAGTTGGTTAGAATACCGGCCTGTCACGCCGGGGGTCGCGGGTTCGAGCCCCGTCCGCTCCGCCATCTCGGATAGAACGGGGTACCCAAAGGGTACCCCGTTCTCTTTTCCACGTCCCACTCGCTATCTCTACCTATCGCCATGCTTCAAACCATACGGGATCGTGCTCAAGGTTGGATTGCCTGGGTCATCGTCGTGCTGATCAGCGTTCCATTCGCTCTCTGGGGGATTCAGTCCTATCTGGGTGTCAGTGGAGAGCTGATCGCGGCCAAGATTAATGGCGTGGAGATTCCCGCCCGTGATGTAGATCGACGGGTTCAGGAGGCTAGAATCGAACTCCGGGAGCGTCTCGGCGCGGCCTATGACCTTGCGGCCTTCGATGACAAGCAACTCCGCGCCGAGGTGCTCGACGAGATGGTTCGCGAGGTTCTGTTACTGGATGTGACACGGCGTCTGGGGCTGCGTGTGTCGGATCGTGAAATCCAGATTCAGGTGCTCTCCGAGCCGGCGTTCCAGCAGAATGGGCGCTTCGATCAGGGTGCCTATGAGCGAATTCTTGAACTCCAGGGAATGACGCCCGCCCTGTTCGAGGCGCGTCTGCGCCAGCAGATGACCGGCACTCAGCTGGTGCGCGCCGTGGCTGGCAGCGAATTCGTCACCCGATCCGAGCTCTCGCAGTATCGGCGTCTGGCGAAGCAGAAGCGCGAATTGGCCTATGCGCGCTTCCCCGTCGCCGATTTTGCGTCCGCGGAGCCAATAGACGAGACCGCGATCGCGGCCTACTATGCATCGAATGCAGCACGCTTTCAGACTCCCGAGCAAGTCAAACTCGACTACCTGATCCTCGACGCGAGCACGCTGTCAGGTAAGGCCGAGATCGGCGAAGAGGAACTGCGCCGTCATTACGATGACGATCAGGCGCGTTTCACTCAACCAGAGCGTCGCAAGGTTAGCCATCTGCTGCTCAGTGTCCCGAGCGATGCCGATGAGGCCGCGGCCGATCAGGTCTTGTCCGACATCAAAGGGGTTCGCGAGCGTCTCCAGGCCGGCGAATCCTTTGCGCAATTGGCCAGCGAATTGTCCGACGATCCCGGCAGTGCCGAGAAGGGCGGTTCGCTCGGCGTGATCGAGAAAGGCGTCATGGTGCCGGCCTTCGAACAGGTCGCGTTTACGCTTCCAGTGGGCGAACTGAGCGAACCGGTGCGGACCCAGTTCGGTTATCACCTGATCCGGGTCGACGAAATCGTGCCCTCGGTGGTCAAGCCCTTCGAGGATGTTCGCGACCAGTTACGCGCGGAACTCGTCAAGCAAAGCGCCGACACCCTGTTCTATGAGCTGGGCGAGCGACTGGCCACTCTCGTCTACGAATCCCCGGACAGTCTGGAACCGGCCGCCGAGGAATTGGGGCTCGCGATCCAGCAAAGCGACTGGATCGGTCGCGAGGGCGGCGAGGGGATCCTTGGCCAGCCCAAGGCGCTTGCCGCCGCATTCAGCAATGAGGTGCTTGTCGAGGGTAACAACAGCGACCTGATCGAGCCGGAGCGCGACGCGCTTCAGGCAATCGTGTTGCGGGTTGTCGAGCATCGCCCCGCGGCGACCAAACCGCTGGACGAGGTGCGCGAGGAGATCGTCGCCGAGATCGGCAGTGAAAAAGCCCGGCTGGCCGCCCAAACGGCCGCCGAGTCCGCTGCCACGAAGTTGCGCGCCGGGGCGGACTGGGCGGCGACGCTCGGAACGCGCAAACTGGAGGAGCCAGGCCTGGTGGATCGACAGGCGACGAACGTGCCCGCGTCAATTCTCGACACCGCCTTCAAGCTGCCATTCCCGAGCGAAAAAACCATCAGTGTTGGGACGTCTACCCTCGATCATGGCGACGCGGCGGTCGTGCGTCTGATCCGCATACAGGATGGAGAGGTCGAGTCGGAGGATGCCGGTCAGGCGGCGCCAGAGGCTTCCATGCTCTCTCAATTGATGGCGCGTCAGCTCTATGCGGATATGCTGCGCGACATGGAGAGTCGTGCAAACATCGAGCGAACGTCTGTTAGTGCCCTGGAAGATCTCTGATTGCGTCAACGCGATGCTTGCTTTTTTCGCACCACGCCGCGGTGATGTCGGGGATAGCCCCTGCCGCTTTTTCCGTTCGCCCTTCGACCAGCCTGTCCTGAGCGAAGTCGAGGGGCTCAGGGCAAACAGACAAACGTCACCGCCGGAAATTTAATCCGTTGCGCGGATAGGCCATTCTGGCCTGTCCCGTCAGGGCTGGACGCCCGCATCGCCGCTGGAATGGCCCGCCATACCCGCCTAATGCGGTTGAATTTCGGATCCGTATCCGTCAACATGGGTCCGGAGTCCCTGAAGTTCATAACCTAACCTGAACGCCCCACGCGAATCGCGCCGGTCGACAAGATCAAGGTTGGAATTTCGCGCCCTTTTTTCAGGTGGTGGCAAGCGTCGACACTCAAGGGATCCCATTCAACCGCCCCGACTTTGGCATGCCGGCCTGAACTATCGGCGGCTCCGGGTTTGGCTGGACGTCGACACGAACTACCTTCCGGGCGATGTCGCCATCGCAGCCCCGCGTCCTCTGATCGCCGGGCCTTGCCGTGACCGCGTCCCCAACGCTTCCAGACGAATGTGACAAGGCAGAGCATGAGCTACCATTCCATCGTAATGGTCAAACAGGTTCCCGACACGGCCAATATTTCCGGTCAGGTGATGAAGCCGGACGGGACCGTCAACCGCAGTAAACTCCCCACCATCTTCAATCCCGAGGACAAGGTCGCCCTGGAACTGGCGCTGCAACTGCGGGACCGTTACGGCGGCACCGTGCGCGTGATGACCATGGGGCCATTGAAAGCCTCGGATCTGCTGCGCGACTGTCTCTACATGGGCGCCGACGAGGCCATCCTCATCAGCGACCGCAAATTCGCCGGCGCCGATACCCTCGCGACCTCCTATGTGCTGTCCGAGGCGCTGCGTCAACTGGCGCCCTACGATATCGTCTTTGCCGGACGGCAGGCGATCGATGGCGACACCGCCCAGGTCGGCCCTCAGACCGCTGAAAAACTGGGCCTGCCGCAGATCACCTATGCCGAAGAGATCCTCCAGGCGGATGGCGCGAAGATCACCGTCAAACGTAAGGTGGATCACGGCTTCGAGATTCTGGAAGGCACATTGCCTCTGTTGATCACCGTGATCAAGGACGCCGCCACGCCCCGGCCCTTCATGGCCAAGCGGGTCATGGCCTACAAGAATGCCCATACCCTGCTTGAACTGGAGAAGATGACCGAGGGCAATTCGTTGCTCTACATGGATCAGCTCAAGGAAGAGTATGTCTCCAAGGGTTTGTTTATCCCCACCCTGACCGCCGACGATCTGGATGTCGATCTTGAACGTTGTGGTCTCGGCGGTTCGCCGACCAAAGTCCACAAGATCGAGTCGGTGGTGTTGGGCGGTGGCGCGCATGAAATCATCCCCGCCACCAAGGATGGCATGTATGCGCTGATCGATAAACTGATGGAAGATCACATCTTCGGATAAGCCCCTATGAGCGAAAATCAACAACAGGTCTGGGTGTTCATTGAGCAGCGCGAGGGCAAGCCCGCCGATGTGAGCTTCGAGCTGCTGTCCAAGGGCAGAAAGCTGGCGGAAAGCCTGCACGGCGAATTGAAGGCGGTACTGATCGGTCATGACCTGCAGGCCCTGGCCGCGGAGACCTTTCGGTATGGCGCCACCGAAGTCCTGCTGGCGGATCACCCCGAACTGAAGCACTACAACACGCTGCCCTACAGTCGTATCGTGAGCGCGCTGGTCGACCAGCATCAACCGCGCATCCTGCTGTTCGGCGGCACCTTCATCGGGCGGGATCTGGCGCCTCGGGTGGCATCCCATACCCGCAGCGGATTGACCGCGGACTGCACGGATCTGCAAATCTCCGATGTGACCTATCTGCGCCAGGAGTATTCGCAGCTCCTGCTCCAGATTCGCCCGGCCTTCGGCGGCAACATCATCGCCACCATTATCTGCCCGGACGCCCCGGTCCAGATGGCGACGGTGCGCGAGGGGGTGATGGAAAAGATCCCGCTGGCGCAGCCGGTCGCCGGACGCATCACGCCCGTCCCCTATACGCCCGACGCTGCCGACCGGCTCGTGCGTATCATCGAGCAGCATCACGAAGCGAGTAAAGTCAATCTCAAGGCCGCCCCGATCATCGTCTCCGGCGGCTACGGCATGGGCAACTTTCAGAACTTCCAGATCCTCTACGATCTGGCCCATGTCATCGGGGGCGAGGTCGCCGGTACGCGCGCGGCAGTGGACGCCGGCTTTATCGATCATGTTCGGCAGGTCGGACAGACCGGCGTCACCGTGCGGCCCAAGCTCTATATCGCCTGCGGCATTTCCGGCGCGATCCAGCACCGGGCCGGCATGAGCGACTCCAACAAGATCATCGCCATCAACGAGGATCCCGACGCGCCGATTTTCGGCGTCTGCCATTACGGTATCGTCGGCGATGTGATGGACGTGATTCCGAAGCTCATCGATGCCTACAAGCACAAATTAAAGTAGTCGAGCCATGGCCAACTATTTCACCGACAACACCGATCTACTCTTTCATTTCGACCGCCTGAAGCTTCAGGAGGTGGTCGACATCGCCGAGCACGGCTACACCGAGTCCGCTGACTACAACTTCGCCCCGGTCGACTACCAGGATGCCCTGGATAACTATCGCAAGGTGCTGGAGATCGTCGGCGACATCACGGCGAACAACGTGGCCCCCCAGGCCGCCGCCGTGGACGAGGAGGGGAGCCATTTCGCCGACGGCAAGGTCGCCTACGCCAAGGGCATCCAGGAGGCGCTGGCTCTGCTGACCCAGGCGGAATTGATGGGCTTCACGCTGCCCCGGCGTTATGGCGGTCTGAATATCCCGACCACCCTCTACACCATGGCGATCGAGATGGTCTCCCGTGCCGAGGCCTCGCTGATGAACCTGTTCGGCCTACAGGACATCGCCGAGACCATCAACAAATATGGCACCGAGGAGCAGCGTCAGGAATTCCTGCCGCAATTCGCCAGCGGCGCGGCCACGGGCGCGATGGCGCTCACCGAGCCGGACGCGGGTTCCGACCTGCAGGCCGTCAACATGCTGGCCTATCTGGACGATGACGGGCAATGGCGGCTCAAGGGCGTCAAACGCTTCATCACCAACGGCAACGCCGAGATCCTGCTGGTCCTGGCCCGTTCCGAGCCCGGCACCAAGGATGGCCGCGGACTGAGTCTGTTCGCCTGCTACGGCAAGGATAACGTCGTCGTGCGACGCATCGAGAACAAGCTCGGGATCCATGGCTCGCCGACCTGCGAGTTGCAGTTCAACGATACCCCGGCGCAGCTCATCGGCAAGCGCAAGTTCGGCCTGATCAAGTACGTCATGGACATGATGAATGGCGCGCGTCTCGGCGTTGCCGCGCAGGGTCTGGGCATCTCTCAGGCGGCCTATGACGAGGCGCTGCGTTACGCTAAGGCGCGCGAGCAGTTCGGCAAGAGCATCTACGCGATCCCCGTGATCACCAATCTGCTCATGGACATGCGCGTGACCCTGGAGAGCGATCGCTCGCTGCTCTACGCCGCCTGCCACTGGGTCGACCTGCGCAACAAACTGGAAGAGAAAGTCGAGGAACTCAAGGCCGAGGGCAAGGATTCCAGCGCGCAAAGCGCCAAGCTCAAGGAGGCGACCCGGGTTGCCGCGCTGCTCACCCCGATGGCCAAGTATGTGCTAAGCGAGAACGCCAACCGGGTCACCTATGACGCCCTGCAGATCCACGGCGGCACGGGCTACATGAAGGAGTTCAACGTCGAGCGCCTGACCCGCGACGCGCGCATCACCAACATCTACGAGGGCACCTCGCAACTCCAGATCGTCGCCGCCACCGGCGGGGTGATCAACGACATTCTCGCCGAGGAGTTCACCGCCCGCGAGCAAAAGGAGACGTCCGGCAGTCTGGCGCGTCTGGCGGATGAACTGAAGGAAATGCGCGTGCTGTTCCTGGACGCGCTGAAATATGTCACCGACAAGACCGACAAGCATTTCCAGAGCATCGCCGCCAAGGAACTGGTGGAGATCTACTCGTATCTCTATACGGGCTGGCTGCTGATGGACGAGGCGGAAGAGGACAGCCGCAAGGTCTTCATCGCCCGCCGCTACATCATCGGCGCGGCGGCCAAGACCCGCCGGAATTGGGACGTGATCAAGAAAGACCAGTTCGCCGACCTGCTCCACGCCGACGAAATTCTGATCTGATCGAGGATGACCGGGAGGCGCGGCGTCGGCCGCTGTCTGGCGTCTCCCGGTGGTTGTCCTGCTCCCGATCATTCCTTTGAAGGCCATCGCCCGTGCCGCGCCAAGGGAATTGCAACCCGCCAGTGACCGGACTATCCTGATGCTGCATTGCAGCAAAAGCGTCTGCAACCCGCTCAGGCATGTCCGATCAATTCGTCGAGATGGGTGCTCACGCAACGCCCGAGCGCCGACAGCGTGTAGCCGCCTTCCAGACAGGACACCACCCGCTCCTGACAATGTTTGAGCGCGAGCTTGCGGAGTTCACGCGTGATCCAGCCATAGTCCGCGGTATGCAGGTTGAAGTGGGCCATGTCGTCCTCGATGTGACCGTCGAAGCCGGCGGAGATCATGATCAATTGCGGGGCGAAGGCGTCGATGCGCGGCAGCCAGGCGGACTCGACAGCGGCCTTGTAGGCAGCGCCGTCGGTGAGTTTGGGTAGCGGCAGGTTGATGACGTTGGGGGCCGTGCTGTCGGCCCCGGTGCCAGGATAGAAGGGGTGCTGGAAGCTGGAACAGAAAAGCACCCGCTCGTCGCCGCTGAAAATATCCTCGGTGCCGTCGCCATGGTGCACGTCGACATCAACGATGGCGATTCGCTCCAGTCCATGCTGTTCGAGCGCGTGGGCGGCGCCGACGGCGAGGTTGTTGAAGATGCAGAAGCCGCCGCCGTTGCGCCGACCGGCATGATGGCCCGGCGGACGGACGCCGCAGAAGGCGGCATGGTGCCGGTCGCTCATCACCAGATCCACGCCCAGGATCGCGGCCCCGGCCGAATGCAGCGCGGCCTCCAGCGTGTGCTGGTTCATCGCGGTGTCGCCGCCGTCGATCCAGGCCAGCGTCTCGCCGTCTTGCGGCGCGCTGTCGAAGATGTGCTGGAGATAGTCGCGATCATGGACGCGGGCAAGTTGTTCGACGCTGGCCGCCGGGGCGTCATAATGGGTCAGTAACATCTCCATGCCCGAAGCGATCAGGCGATCCTGAATGGCGTAAAGTCGCTCGGGGCATTCCGGGTGATGCGTGCCCATGCGGTGTTCTTTGCAGGACGGATGAGAAATGAAGGCGAGGTTCATGTCGGCTCCTCTAAGGCTCGATCGCGGTGCGTGACGCGACGGGTCACAGGCGATTCTCGATGCGGGCAGTGCCCGGATGTTTCATTGTCGCGCTCCGGCGACAGTACCGAAGATTAACCGCTTTTTTGCCCCGGAGGGCAAACCCCATGCGCTTGTCGGACATCGATCAACTCTTCACACCCAGTGCCGTGGCGGTTTTTGGCGCGAGCGACAGCGAGGGCTCGATCGGCGGCATGGTGTTTCGCAACCTGCTGGCGGGCGGGTTTAAGGGTCACTGTTACGCCATCAATCCGAAATACGACGAGGTGGCGGGCGAACCCTGCCATGCCAATCTGAAGGCACTCGACAAACAGGTGGATCTGGCACTGATCGCCGCGCCAGCCGAGGCGGTCCCGGCGATTCTCGATCAGTGCGGCGGTTATGGCGTCAAGGTGGCGGTGGTCCACTCGGCCGGGTTCGGCGAGCACGGCGAACGCGGCAAGGTGTTGCAGGAGAAGATGGTGGAGGCGGCCCGGCGCAATCGCATCCGGGTGCTCGGGCCGAATTGTCTGGGGGTGATGCGCCCGCAGCAGGGACTCAATGCCAGCGTGGGTCAGGATCTGCCGCGCCAGGGCAATGTCGCGCTGGTCTCGCAGTCCGGCGCCATCTGTACCGCGATGATCGACTGGTCCGAACGACGCAAGGTGGGCTTTTCCGCCGTGGTGTCCCTGGGCGCGGCGGCTGACGTGGATTTTGGCGACATCCTGGATTATCTCGCGCTCGACACCCAGACCCAGTGCATTCTGCTCTATGTGGAAGGTATTCGCAGCGCCCGTCATTTCATGAGCGGATTGCGCGCCGCCGCGCGTCTCAAACCGGTCATCGTCGTCAAGGCGGGTCGACATCCAGCCGGCACCCGCGCCATCAAGTCGCATACCGGCGGTTATGTCGGCTCCCCGGACGTGTTCCGGGCCGTGACCGAGCGCGCGGGCGTGGTCCAGGTGTCGAACCTGGATCAGTTATTCGCCGCCGCGCAAGTGTTCGGCACCCGCCGCCGACTGGCCGGGGACCGCATCGCCATCATCACCAACGGTGGCGGACCGGGTGTCCTGGCGGCGGACCGGACCGTTGACCTGGGTCTGACGCTCGCGCAGTTCAGCGATGCCACCCGCCAGACCCTGGAACAGGGGCTGCCGGGGTACTGGTCTCACGGCAATCCGATCGACATCATCGGCGACGCGCCGCCCGAGCGCTATCGGCTGGCGCTCGACGCCTGTCTCGCGGATGCGGAGGTCGATGGCGTGCTCTGCATCCTGGCCCCACTGGTCTTCGGGGATCCGGTCGCGACCGCCAATCAGGTGATCGAGGCGGCCAAGGCCAGTCGCAAGCCGGTGCTGACCTGCTGGATGGGCGGCAAGCGGGTTGCCGAGGCGCAGGCGCTGCTGTCCGAGAACGACGTGCCCCAGTTCGAAAGCCCCGAGGCGGCGGTCGAGGCCTTTTCTTTCCTGGCCACCCATCACCGCAATCAGAAGCTGCTGATGCAGTCGCCCGCGCCGCTGTCAAACGAGGAACTGCCCGATGTCGAGGGCGCGCGTCTGATCATCGAGGGCGTGATGGCCGAGGGCCGTAAGACGCTCGGCACGGTGGAGGCCAAGGCGATCCTGTCGGCCTTCCGCATCCCGACCATGCAGGCGGTGCTGACGCGCACGCCCAACGAGGCGCTGATGGCCGCCGAGGTGCTCGGCTTTCCGGTGGTGATGAAGATCAACTCGCCGGATCTGGAACATAAATCCGATGTCGATGGGGTGCGGCTGAACATCGACGACGCTCAGTCGGTGCGCCGGATCTTCACCGAGATCGTCGACCGCGCCCGGCGGCTGCGTCCCGAGGCGCGGCTCGAAGGCATCACCGTGGAGCACATGGCCTCGACGCGGGCCGCGCGCGAGATGATGGTCGGCGTGACGCGCGACAAGATCTTCGGTCCGGTGATCAGCTTCGGGGCCGGCGGCACCAAGGAGGAGGTGCTGGAGGATCGGGCGCTGGGTCTGCCGCCGCTCAACGCCTTCATCATCGAGACCATGATCGATCACACCCGCATCGTGCGTTTGATGGGCGCCTTCCAGCACATGCCGCCGATGAATCGCATGGCCTTGGCCAAGATCCTGCAACGGGTCTCGGAGATGGTCTGCGAGCTGCCGGAGATCATCCGCATGGACATCAACCCGCTGATCGGCAACGACAAGGAGGTGATCGCAGTCGATGCGCGCATCCATGTCGACTATCGCCCGCCCCAGCAGCCGACCTATGGGCACATGGCGATTCATCCCTATCCGAGCCATCTGATCGAACGCGCGCAATTGCCCGACGGTCGGGATCTGGTGATCCGTCCGATTCGCCCGGAGGACGCCGAGCTGGAGCAGGATTTCGTGCGCGGTCTGTCGGAGCAGACCAAATATTTCCGCTTCATGCAGGCGATCAAGGAACTGTCGCCGGAGATGCTGGTGCGCTTCACCCAGATCGACTATGACCGTGAGATGGCCCTGATCGGCGTGGTCGAGAGCGACGGAGTCGAGGTTGAGGTCGGCGTGGCCCGCTATATGTCCCGGCTGGGCGGCGAGGACTGCGAGTTCGCCATCGTCGTCTCGGACACCTGGCGCAATCTCGGGATCGGCGCCCGGCTGATGCGCTCGCTGATGCAGAACGCCCGCGCGCGCGGGTTCCGGGTCATGGACGGCGAGGTGTTGACCGCGAATACCCGGATGCTGGCGCTGGTCAAATCGCTCGGTTTCCGCGTCGAGAGCGATCCGCAGGATCTGGCGATCAAGCTGGTGAGTAAGGTTCTCTAGCCGGGCGAATGCGGTATCTTTTTTCTGAAATGTGATCGAGCGCACGATTTCCACAAAGGATAAATTGTTTTTTTTGGTCGGTTAGGGTCAAATACCTAATGATTGCGGCGACTGCTCTGCTGCTTATGTGTGCTCATGAGACCGGGTTCATCGCTTGGAATGACACGCTGGTCGAAGATGGCGGAGGCGGTTTGGTTTGAATGATTTTTTTGCCTGTGTTATGGAGAGATTGCATGGAAAACGCGTTGACACCTCCTATTCGTGTCCTTGGGAATGTTTGGAAGCGTTGGATGCGTTGGTGGATCGATGAGGTGCCTGATGATCTCGCGCGATGTCAGTTCGACTGTGAAAAAATTAACAACTGCTCGAAAACCGAATGGGAAAGTTGCCAGCTTCGCCTGGATTATGTGGCAATGCTTCAAGAGTCAAGGAAGATTCAAGCCTAACGCGCCGCTGGAACGATTTGCGCTTTCCGACTAATTGTTATTTGACTCCAGCGCTTGCATCGCAAGCGCTGGAGGCTTCTGCCTCAATCCTGTCCTGCTTCCGGTCACCCGACCGCAATTGATCGACAGCACACCGGTTGGTCGGCACAGATTCAACGATCCACGCGCGGTTGATAAAAATCCGGAATCAGAATCGTCGGCATGCACTGGCTGGCGTCCTTGTTGGGGTAATCCAGCGTGTAATGCAGCCCTCGGCTCTCGCGGCGGCGCAACGCCGATTGAATGATGAGGTCCGCGACTTCGAGCAGATTGCGCAATTCGATCAGGTCGTTGCTCACCCGGAAATGGCTGTAATATTCGATCACCTCCTGGGCGAGCAGATCGGCTCGCCGCTTGGCGCGACGCAGCCGTTTATTGGTTCGCACGATACCGACATAGTCCCACATGAATCGGCGCAACTCGTCCCAATTGTGCGTCACCACCACCTCCTCGTCGGGTTCGGTCACCCGGCTCTCGTCCCAGCCTGGCACGTTCGGTGGCGCTGGATATCCGCCGATTCGCCGCTCGATATCCTGGGCCGCTGACTCCGAGTAGACCAGACATTCCAGCAGCGAATTGCTCGCCATGCGATTGGCGCCATGCAGCCCGGTGTAGGCGGTCTCGCCGCTGGCGTAGAGACCATCCAGGTCGGTTCGGGCATGCTGATCCACCATCACGCCGCCACAGGTATAGTGCGCGGCCGGGACGACCGGAATGGGTTCGCGGGCGATATCGATCCCAAGTTCAAGGCAGCGCTTGTGGATGGTTGGAAAGTGCTCGCCGATGAAGGCCGCGGGGCGATGGGAGATGTCCAGATAGACGCACTCGCTGCCGAGCCGCTTCATTTCGTGGTCGATGGCGCGCGCGACGATGTCTCTGGGCGCCAGTTCGGCGCGGGTGTCGAAGCGCGGCATGAAGCGTTCGCCGTCGGGCAGCAGCAGATGCGCGCCCTCGCCACGTAGGGCCTCGGTGATCAGGAAGGTGCGCGCTTCCGGATGATAGAGGCAGGTGGGGTGGAACTGCATGAATTCCATATTGGCGACCCGGCAGCCCGCGCGCCAGGCCATGGCAATGCCGTCACCAGTCGAGACATCGGGATTGCTGGTATAAAGGTAAACCTTGTTGGCGCCGCCGGTCGCGAGCACCACGAAGCGGGCGAGGAAGGTCTCGACCCGGCCAGTCCCCCGATTGAGGATGTAGGCGCCAAGACAGCGGTGTTCCCGGCGATCCTGGAGATGCCTGGAGGTGATGAGGTCGACCGCGATATGCTGTTCGTAGAGCTTGATGTTGGGTCTGGCGCGTATTTTGGCCTCCAGCGTGGTCTCGACGGCGTACCCGGTGGCATCGGCGGCGTGTACCACCCGTCGATGGGTGTGGCCGCCCTCGCGGGTCAGGTGGTAACCGCCCGCGGAGATGGATTCCTCGTCACGCGTAAACTCGACGCCCTGGTCGAGCAGCCAGCGGATGTTGTCGGGGCCGCGTTCGACGACGTGCCGGACCACCTTGCGGTCGCAGAGCCCCGCGCCGGCCTTGAGGGTGTCCTGAACATGCGATTCGATCGAGTCCTGAGCGTCCATGACGGCGGAGATCCCACCCTGGGCATAGAGTGTGCTGCCCTCGACGAGTTCGCGCTTGGAGATGACCGCCACGGAGATGTCTTGGCGCAGACGCAGCGCCAGGCTCAGGCCCGCGGCGCCGCTGCCGAGGATCAGTACATCATGACGAAACAACGATTCGGACATGGAGTGTGCTCACTTGCAAGGCGGGAATGATTCGGTCCGCGACGGTCTCGGTTGCGCAAGCGCCGCTGCGCGGGTAAGGCCCGGTGGTATCCAGTACCCATCCTTGAGTCGAGATCAGGATTTGGTTGATGATTTGGGGTACCGCAGCCACATCTCATCCGGTTTCAAGAACTTCTTTTTCGGTGAATTGTCCATGCCAACGGAACCGATAGCCGCAGGCCCGGCGGAACCAGTTCATGTCTGAGCGCCAAGCCGATCATGAACTCGTTGGGCGTGCTCAGTCGGGAGACACGCGTGCCTTCGATCTGCTGGTCCTGAAATATCAGCAGAAGGTAGCAAACTTGATCTCTCGATACATCCGGGATTCGAGCGAAGTCATGGACGTGACCCAGGATGCCTTTATCAAGGCATATCGTGCCTTGCCTGGGTTTCGTGGCGAAAGCGCTTTTTATACCTGGCTTTATCGGATCGCGGTCAACACCGTCAAGAATCACCTGGTCGCCCAGGGGCGCCGGCCGCCCGGCGACGATGTCGAGGCCGAGTTGGCCGAACAGATGGACATGGGGCGCCGCCTGCGCGAGTCGGCGACACCCGAGCGGCTTCTGCTGACCGATGAGATTGCCCTGACGGTCCAGCGCGCGCTTGACGAGTTACCCGACGATCTGCGCACGGCCATCGTGCTGCGGGAATTTGAAGGAATGAGTTATGAAGAAATCGCCACTGCCATGGACTGCCCAATCGGCACCGTTAGATCGCGGATCTTTCGCGCCCGGGAGGTCATCGACAAACGGCTGCGGCCCTTGCTTGAGGACTGATGCGATGAAGCGCTTGCACCCGGCTCGATCAGGTGGCGCACAAGCAGGCCCGGACCTTCGAGGTGGCTTATGGCGCCACCTCGATCGCTCGGAACCCAATTGAAATCCGACGATATCCAGCTCAGGCGTGAAATCTATGACCGATGAGCATCGACTGATTGACGAGCAACGACAACGGCTTTCCGCACTGCAGGATGGCGAACTCGACCCGGCGAGCGCTGCGCGCCTGCTCGATGCCCTGGCAGAGGATGCGAGCCTCCGCAAAACCTGGGAGCGTCATCATCTGATCGGACTCGCGATTCGTGGCGAGCATTTTGCTCATGAACACCGCATGATCGCGGACCGGGTACGCGAATCGCTCGCCTTGGAACCGCTTCGGATCGTCCCGCGTCGACGCGAACGCCCTACGCGGCTTCAGTCTTCCTCGCTCGTCGGGATGGCGCTCGCCGCCAGCGTCGTGTTCCTGGCGATCTTCGTGGCTCCAACCCTGTGGCAGGAGGCCGCGATTCGCTCCAGCGGCGCAACCCAGGCGACGCCACTCGCGAGCCGCGAGCCGCTTCCCGATCGGATGAACGGGCGTTGGCAGTTGGATCGCCCCGATCTCGCCAGCAAGCTCGATCAATTTCTGGTAACCCATCAAGAGACCGCGCCTGCTACCGGTGCCAAGGGTATGCTTCGCTATGCGACATTCGTCGGTTATGAACTTCCACGCTAGTCCGCGGATGTCCTTTTGGCTGTTTGGACTTCTCTGTCTGTATGGGCTTAGTGCCGCCGGTCTGGCCCTGAGCGCCGTGACCGAGGACGAGACGCCGCCCGCGGACGCGACACGGCAGGTCGGGGTTCTGCTCGAACGCATGGCCGAGGCATTGCGATCGTTAAACTACGAGGGGATCCTGGTTTATCTGCATGAAAATCGTCTGGAGACGCTCAGCCTTCTGCATCATGTCGAGCAGGGACGGGTCCAGGAGCGGCTGATTTCATTAAGCGGGCCAGTGCGCGCGGTGGCCAGGGAGCGCGATCGCGTCTTGTGCGCGCTCCCCGATGGGCATCCGCTCTCGGTCGAGCGTCATGGCGGCGGTCATATCCTCGCGACCGACGGGATCGATCCCGCCTTGCTGGGGGACCATTACCGCGCGGGAATTCTTGGAACCGCCCGCATCGCGGGCCGCGATACCGATGTCGTCGGCATTATCCCACGGGATCGGCTCCGTTACGGCTATCGGTTTCATATCGACCGAGAGACCGCTCTACCGCTGAAGTCCGATTTGATCGACGAGGATCAGGAACCGCTTGAGCAACTGATGTTCACCTCCATCGTCTTTAACGCCTCGGATGGCGTGACTCCCGCCCTGGTCGGGCAGCCTGTTCGCAATGCTCCCGTCACCGAGTCGACGAGTCGCTGGCGCTTCAATGATCCTCCGAAGGGTTTCCAACTCGTGATGCACCATGAAATCAAACAGCCGGATGGGTCCGCGGCCGAACAATTCCTGTTTACGGATCGACTGTCCGCCTATTCGATCTATGTCGAGGACGGTGCCCAGGAGGGTCTGGATGGGCTGGCTAATATTGGCGCCGTGCATGCCGTCGGCAGGAAAATCGACGGGCATCGGGTGACTGTCATTGGCGAAGTGCCGACGGCAACAGTCGAGGCCGCCATCGCGGGCGTGCGGTTGGCGCCATGATCGAGGAGCAGGGCTGGGTGGCGCCCATGCCGAGGCCGGCAGCTTGCGGGCGCCATCCTCGGTCTCGTGCTGGCAATGCTCTGGCTGCGCGGCTACAGTGTCTCCTGTGCGCCGAATCCGTTGATCCCGCGGCGGCTTGAAGTCGCTTCGATCACGGTGCCGCCGCCAGAGATTCGCAAAAATTTCCAACAATGAAAATATTCAATCACTAATCTTCTAGATGACCGGAGTCACCATGCGACCCATGCCTGCCCTGTCGCTCGCCCTGACCGCGTTACTGGTTGTAACGCTGGCCCCTGGGATTGCCTTGAGTCGTGATTTGCCCGATTTTACGTCATTGGTGCGCGAGAATGGCCCGGTCGTGGTCAATATCAGCACCAAACAGTCGGCTCAATCGCTGGCGGCCCCGCGCGGCTTTTCCGTTCCTGACCTGCCGGAAGACAGTCCGTTAAACGATTTTTTCCGCCATTTTTTCGGCGAAGAGGGTGAGACCCCAGACGATGCGCTACAGTCGCGCTCGCTCGGCTCGGGCTTCATCGTCTCGCCGGATGGCTATGTCCTGACCAATTCGCATGTCGTGGATGGCGCCGACGAGATCCTCGTGCGGACCAGCGATCGCCGCGAGTTCGTCGCAACCCTGGTCGGAACCGATAAGCGCAGCGACATGGCTCTGTTGAAGGTGGACGCCGAGGGTCTGCCGGTTGCCCGGGTCGGTTCCTCGAAGGATCTGCAGGTGGGCGAATGGGTGCTGGCGATCGGCTCGCCCTTCGGATTCGAGGCATCGGCCACCGCCGGCATCGTCAGCGCCAAGGGCCGCAGCCTGCCGACCGAGAATTACGTGCCCTTCATTCAGACGGACGTGGCCATCAATCCCGGCAACTCGGGCGGTCCGCTCTTCAACCTGAATGGCGAGGTGGTCGGCGTCAACAGCCAGATCTACAGCCGTACCGGCGGCTTCATGGGGTTGTCGTTCGCCATCCCCATCGATGTTGCCATGGACGTGGTCAATCAGCTCAAGACCAAGGGCAAGGTCAGTCGTGGCTGGCTGGGCGTGCTGATCCAGGATGTGACCCGAGAGTTGGCCGAAACCTTTGGCATGCCCCAGCCGCGCGGCGCGCTGGTGGCGCAGGTGTTGCCCAAGAGCCCGGCGGCGGCGGCGGATCTGCGTCCGGGCGACGTGATTCTGAGTTTCAATGGCCGCGATGTCCTGGCCTCCAGCACCCTGCCGCCCTTGGTGGGCGCGACCGCCGTCGGCGAAACGGCGACCCTTCAGGTGTTGCGGCGGGGCGAAAAAGTCGATCTCAGGGTCAAGATCGAGGAGCTTCCCGAAGAGGAGCAGACGGCGGGCGAAGAGACACCGCGCAATGATCTGTCCGCCAATCGGATCGGTCTGATCGTGCGCGACCTGACCGCCGAGCAGCGCCAACTGCTGGAGATCGAGCAGGGCGGCGTGCTGGTGGAAAGTATCGACGCCGGACCCGCCGAACAGGCCGGGCTACGCGCGGGCGATCTCATTCTCATGCTCGACAACCAGCCCGTGAACGATTTGGGCGAGTTTAACCGGATCCTCGAGACCCTGGCGCCGGGCCGCCCGGTCGCGGTGCTGATTCAGCGAGCCGACAGCCGCATGTTTTACGTGATTCAGATGCCGAAGACCTGACGCGGGGGAAGGGCGTCACGCCCGTTCCCCGTCACCTAGCCAAGCGGATCGGTGCGCCGATCCGCTCCTGTCTGTTACTATTGCACGGTTCTCCGTGCAGGCCCGTTCATGAGGTGACCGATGGTCTCGGCCACCGCCGTTGTTCCCGGTTGGCGTCCTCGTCGCGACCGGCTGTCATGGCCCCCTGTCCCCACTGCATTTATTAGCCCCCGGCGTCCAGATTCTCGATGACCGACATCAGCCATATCCGCAATTTTTCGATCATCGCCCATATCGATCACGGCAAGTCGACCATCGCCGACCGTTTCATCCAGCTCAGCGGCGCGCTGACCGACCGCGAGATGTCCAGCCAGGTGCTGGACTCCATGGATCTGGAGCGCGAGCGCGGGATCACCATTAAGGCCCAGAGCGTGACGCTCGACTATCTGGCCCGCAATGGCGAGACCTATCAGTTGAACTTCATCGATACGCCGGGGCATGTGGACTTTTCCTATGAGGTCTCGCGCTCGCTGGCCGCCTGCGAAGGCGCGCTGCTGGTGGTCGATGCCGCCCAGGGCGTCGAGGCGCAGAGTGTCGCCAACTGTTACACCGCCATCGAGCAGGGTCTGGAGGTGCTGCCAGTCCTGAACAAGATCGACCTGCCGTCCGCCGAGCCGGAGCGGGTGATCCGGGAAATCGAGGAGATCATCGGCCTGGATGCCGAGCACGCGCTGCGCGTCAGCGCCAAGACCGGCGAGGGCATCCCGGATCTGCTGGAGGCGCTGGTCGCGCACATTCCCGCGCCGACCGGCGATCCCAAGGCGCCGCTGCAGGCGCTCATCATCGACTCCTGGTTCGATCCCTACGTGGGCGTGGTGTCGCTGGTGCGGGTCATGAACGGCGAGATGCGCCGGCGCGACAAGATCCTGATCATGACCACCGGCCGCACCCAGCAGGTCGATGGGGTCGGTGTCTTTACCCCCAAGAAGACCGAGCGCGACGTCCTGAGCGCCGGCGAAGTCGGTTACATGGTCGCCGGCATCAAGGAGATCGACGGCGCGCCGGTCGGCGATACCATCACCCGCCCCGACCAGCCGGCGCCCAAGCTCCCCGGTTTCAAGGAGATGCGGCCGCGGGTGTTCGCCGGGCTCTACACGGTGATCACGGACGATTACGAGGATCTGCGCGAGGCGCTCGGCAAGCTGCGGCTCAACGATGCCGCGCTGCATTACGAGCCGGAGGTGTCGCAGGCGCTCGGGTTTGGCTTCCGCTGCGGCTTCCTTGGGATGCTGCACATGGAGATCGTCCAGGAGCGTCTCGAACGCGAATACGATCTCGATCTCATCACCACCGCGCCGACCGTGGTCTACGAGGTACTGCGCAGCGACGGCGAGCTGATCAAGATCGACAATCCCGCCAACCTGCCCGAGCCGGGCAAGTTCAGCGAGGTGCGCGAGCCGATCATCGAGGCCCATATCCTGGTACCGCAGGATTATCTGGGCGCGGTCATCAATCTCTGTATCGAGAAGCGCGGCGTTCAGAAGCAGCTTCAGTATCTGGGCGGTCAGGTGCAGGCGACCTATGAACTGCCGTTGAGCGAGGTGGTGCTCGACTTTTTCGACCGGCTCAAGTCGTGCAGCCGGGGCTTTGCCTCTTTCGAATATGAATTCAAGCGTTTTCAGGCGGCCGATCTGGTCAAGCTGGATATCCTCATCAATGGGGATAAGGTCGACTCGCTGTCCTCGATCGTGCATCGCGCCGTTTCGCAGACGCGCGGCCATGACGTGACCGTGCGCATGAAGGATCTCATCCCGCGCCAGATGTTCGAGGTCGCGATCCAGGCCGCCATCGGGTCCAAGATTATTGCCCGCACCACGGTCAAGCCCCTGCGCAAGAACGTCACCGCCAAATGTTACGGCGGCGACGCGACTCGCAAGCGCAAGCTGCTGGAGAAGCAGAAGGCGGGCAAGAAACGCATGAAGCAGGTCGGCAAGGTGGATATCCCACAAGAGGCCTTCCTTGCCGTGCTGCAAGTCGGTAAGGATAATTAAAATCAAATCACGTAAACCGCGTCCGCGAAGACGTTTGCTGGATCCTGCGGGGTCTCGTCAATGTGTAAACACGACATGCCACGCTGGACGCGGTTTAACACCCTCAATCAGGATGGTTCGCAGATGACGTTTGATTTCCCCGCTTTTCTCGTGCTGGCCTCGGTCCTGACCGGTGGCATCTGGCTGGGCGATTCACTGCTGTTCGCGCCGCGCCGACGTCGCTTGGCCGATGCCGCTGGCGCACCGGTCGAGGAGGGCAAATCCAGCCTTCGCGAGCCGGTTCTGGTCGAATACGCGCGCTCCTTTTTCCCGGTCATTTTCGCGGTTTTGATTCTGCGCTCCTTTCTGGTTGAGCCGTTCCGGATTCCCTCCAATTCGATGATGCCGACCCTCTTGACGGGCGATTTCATCCTGGTCAATAAATTTGCCTACGGTCTGCGGCTGCCGGTGCTGAATCGCAAAGTCGTCGAACTCGGCGAGCCCCAGCGCGGCGATGTGATCGTGTTCAAATTTCCACTGGATCCCACGACCGACTACATCAAGCGCGTGATCGGTCTGCCGGGTGACGAAATCGACTATCGGAACAAGACCGTCATCGTCAACGGCGAGCCCATGGGCCAACTGCCGATCAGCACCTTCTCGGGCGAGGGTTCCGGGATCGAAATGACCGGCGCGCGCGAGGCGCTGGAGAGTCTGGACGGGGTCGAGCATCGGATCCTGACCCGCTCCAACGCACCGAATCTGCCCTTCGGCTGTCAAAAGCTGGCGCTCGGTCCGATTCGGGTTCCGCCGGGGCACTTTTTTGTGATGGGCGACAATCGCGACAACAGCAACGATAGCCGGTGCTGGGGTTTCGTGCCGGATACGAATCTGGTCGGCAAGGCCTTCGCGATCTGGATGCATTGGGACGGGGAGCGCGACGGCCTGCCGATCGCCTGGTCGCGTCTGGGCGATGGCATTCACTAAACCGCGTCCTTAGGAGAGAGATGTAATGCGTAAACTATCAGGGTTCGGTTCGCGCCAGCGTGGCATGGGGATGCTCGGTATCCTCTTGACCGTGGGGCTGGTCGCCTTCTTCATGACGGTCCTGCTGAAACTCGGCCCGCTCTATCTCAACTTCTGGACCATCCGTTCCATCATGACTGGCGTGGCCGAGCAGTCCGAGACGATCCAGGGCGGGGCGCGCGGGATCGCCGATACGATCGGCAAGCGCATGGATGTCAACAGCGTGGCCAATATCACCTCCAAGGATTTCGACATCAAAAAGCTGGAACAGAATACCTATCAAGTGACGGTCAACTATGAACAGCGCGTGCATCTCTTCTTCAATGTCGATGCAGTCGCGATGTTCACCTACCAGGTGGATGTAAAGACCCAGTGAACGCGGATCCACGCCGGCTGGCGCTTGCCCTGGGGCATTCATTCAAACGCGAAGACCTGCTTGAACAGGGACTGACGCACCGCAGCGCGGGGGCGTTCAATAACGAACGACTGGAATTTCTCGGCGATGCCCTGATCGGTTTCATGATCGCCGAGGCGCTGTGGGCGCGTTTTCCCGAGGCCGACGAGGGCACCCTGAGTCGCATGCGGGCCTCGCTGGTGAAACGCGAATCGCTGGCGGGTCTGGCGCGCGGCCTGCGTCTTGGCGATTATTTGAGACTGGGCGCGGGCGAGTTGCGCACCGGCGGTCATGCGCGCGATTCCATCCTGGCGGATGCGCTGGAGGCCGTGCTGGGCGCCGTCTATCTGGATGCCGGTTTCGCGGCCACGCAAACCGTGGTCATGGCGCTGTTCGCCGAGCGGCTCGACGACACCGGCGCGGAGCAGTCGGGCAAGGATCCGAAAACCCGTCTCCAGGAGTGGTTGCAGTCGCGTAAATGGCCCCTGCCTGACTATGCCGTGACCGAGATCGGCGGCGACCAGCACGATCAGATCTTTACCGTCAGTTGTCTGTTGACCGACAGGAATCTTCGCACCTTCGGCGCGGGCAGCAGCCGCCGGCGCGCCGAGCAGTCGGCCGCCCAGGCCATGTTGGAGCAAATCGAAAAATGACCGACCAAAAGCTGCCGGACGAGAGTGTCGCCGACGCCGCGCCCGGACATTGCGGCTACGTGGCCATCGTCGGCCGCCCCAATGTGGGAAAATCGACGCTGCTCAATCGCATCCTTGGCCAGAAACTGGCCATCACCTCCCACAAGGCCCAGACCACGCGCCATTCCATCCTCGGCATCAAGACCCGTCCCGAGGGTCAGATCCTGTTCGTCGATACGCCCGGCATCCATCAGCGCGGCGGCAGCGCGCTCAACCGCTATCTGAATCGCGCCGCGCGCACGACGCTCAGCGACACTAATCTGGCCCTGCTGGTCGTCGAGGCGCTGCGCTGGACCGAGGAAGACGCCAAGGCGCTGGAGGCGGTCGCCCTGGCCGGCGTGCCGGCGATCGCGGTGGTCAACAAGGTTGATCGGGTGGCCGACAAGCAGGCCTTGCTTCCCTATCTGCAAACCCTGTCCAAACGGCATGATTTTGTGGCCCTGATCCCGGTCTCCGCGACCCACGGGGATCAGGTCGAGGCACTGGAACAGGCGGTGCTGGCGGCCCTGCCGAAGGGCGCACCGCTGTTTCCGGAGGATCAGCTCACCGACCGTTCCGAACGCTTCTTTGCCGCCGAACTGGTGCGCGAGCAACTGATGCAGCGTTATGGCGAGGAACTCCCTTACCGGACATCGGTCGAGATCGAACGCTTCGAGCAGGCGGACGGACGCTACCAGATCCATGCGTTGATCTGGGTGGAACGCGCGAGCCAGAAGGCGATCATTATCGGCAAGCAGGGCGAGGCGCTCAAGGCGGCGGCCAGTCAGGCCCGCCAGGAGATGCAGAAGCTGTTCGGCTGCCCGGTGCATCTGGAAGTCTGGGTTAAGATCAAGAAGAGTTGGTCGAGCGACGAGGCGGCCATCGCCAGTCTCGGGTATAGCGAAGACCATTAAACCTTAACAACGATATGAGCGGACTCGTCCCCGCGCCTGCTCGCGATGGACTCTTCCAGGCGTTCGTCCTGCACCGGCGCGACTATACCAATACCAGTCTGCTGCTGGAGGTCTTTGGGATTGGTCTCGGACGCTTTGCCGCGATCGCCAAGGGCGCGCGTCGGCCGCGCAATCCGGCGAGTGCGCTGCTGCAACCCTTTCAGCCCTTGTGGCTCTCGGCGGTCGGGCGCGGCGAGGTTCGTACCCTGACCCGCAGCGAGGGCGCGGGTCGCCCGATCGCGCTCGAAGGGCGCGCCCTGCTGGGCGGTTTTTATCTCAATGAACTGCTGATTCGCCTGCTTGCCCGGCACGAGGCGCATGACCCGCTTTTCGCCTTCTATCAGGACGCGCTCGCGCGTCTGGCCGAGGGCGGCGAGCTTGAGACGCCGCTGCGTCGGTTCGAGCTGCGTCTGTTGGGCGAATTGGGCTATGCTCCGACCCTGGATCGGGAGGCGGGCGGTCGCGAACCCGTGCTGGCGGAGCGGTCTTATCGCTACGAGGCGGAACGGGGATTACGCCGGGCGGCGGCGGTCGAGACGGGGCCGGTGCTGTCCGGCGCGACGCTGCTGGCCCTGACGCGGGGCGAGGATCTGGATCCCGCGCAGCGACGGGAGGCACGGATCCTGCTGCGCGGGATACTGGCGCACTATCTGGGCGAGCGCCCGCTGAACAGTCGCGAACTCTATCGACGCTGGTATGGCGCCCGGAATCCGACCGAAGCCCTCGCCCAATAAACCGCGTCTCATGCCAGGCGCAATCGCACGACCATCGACGACACGTCCTTTAACTGCAATGGAAACCTCAATGCTAACGGACATTCAACGCCCCAACGAAATGCTGCTGGGCGTCAATATCGACCATGTCGCCACCGTTCGACAGGCGCGCGGTACCCGTTACCCCGAGCCGATTCAGGCCGCGCTGGTGGCCGAACAGGCCGGCGCGGATTCCATCACGCTGCATCTGCGCGAGGATCGCCGGCATATCCAGGATCGGGACGTGGAACTGCTGCGCGACATCCTCCACACCCGCATGAACCTGGAGATGGCCGCAACCGCCGGGATGGGTGCGATCGCCTGCCGTCTCCAGCCGGCGGACGTGTGTCTGGTTCCGGAACGGCGGGAGGAACTGACGACCGAGGGCGGTCTGGACGTGGCCGGCAATCAGGCCCATCTGACCGACTTCCGCGCGCGGCTGACCGAGGCCGGCATTCGGGTCTCGCTGTTCATCGACGCGGAACCGGCGCAACTCGAAGCGGCGTGCGCGGTGGGGGCGCCAGTCATCGAGATTCACACCGGACACTATGCCGATGCACGCACGCCGCGCGAGCGGGCGGATGCCCTGACGCGCATCCGTCAGGCCGTCGAGCTGGGGCTGGCGCTGGGTCTGGAGGTCAATGCCGGACATGGACTCGACTATCGCAACGTCCGGGCGGTCGCGGCCATTCCCGGCGTGCGCGAACTCAATATCGGCCACTCCATCATCGCGCGGGCGCTGTTCGTCGGGCTGGATCGGGCGGTGCGGGACATGAAGCGCATCATCCAGACGCCGTTTGACGCGTAAAGAGATCAACCGCTCATGCGCCACATCGATCTTCCGAAGCATTTCAGCAAGATTGCATCCAATCGGGAGGCCAAGAAAGCTATTCTCGCCGCCCGGGATTTAGATCTCGATGGGTTCGCGGTCGAGTTCAAGCGGATCATGCAAGCACATGTCGACCATTTCGTTGTCGGCATAACGCTTGATGACGTTCGCGCCGCAGCGATGGAATGGTGGCAATATCTGCAACATCTCAGGCAGATTCGGACCGAATGCATGCCCCTGCTGGAAGCAGTCAGCGACATTGCCCCTCCCCCGATAAAGGCACGCTTTGCGACCATTCGGCTGCCAGCGGCGAACGCCTTCAGGCCAGCGCGGTCGGAGTCGCCGATCGATGATCCATACACACATCAGGCTGAGCTGGCGGCGCAGAACGAAGAACTGCGACGAGCCAGGAATGTCCTGGAGATGTTGCTGGCGCGTTCTGTCGACCTCTTTAATCTGGCCCCGATGAACTATTTGATCCTCAGCGACGCCGGGTTGATTCGGGAGTCCAACTTGATGGCGACTGCCCTCCTGAACTCATCGCAGGACAACCTGATCGGTCAACCGCTGACCTCGTTTATCCTCCCCGAGGATCAGGACATCTTCTATCACTGCTGCCGCCGACTCTGGGTCACCAGCGAGCGACAGTCCTGCGAACTGCGTGTGCAACGGAAAGACGGCGAACCGCGCTGGGTCCGTCTGGTGACCAGCCTCGCGCCACCGAACGAAAATGACGCGCCCCGGTGGTGGATCGTCCTGAACGACATCGCCGAGTGCCAACGCTGC
>NZ_CAIPNF010000280.1 GCF_903866365.1 uncultured Thiocystis sp. | reverse complement strand
GGTTGATGGCGTCCAGGGCCGCCATCCGGCGCGTCGCGCGGTCCTCCGCGTCCGGCGCCGCGAACAGATCCGCCGGCGCCTGCCCGACCGGAACCAGATCCGGCAACAGCACCCCCGCCCGCCGATAGGCGTCCCCGCGCCGACACAGCCGCGCGGCGCCCGCGAGCGCCTGCGCGATCAGCGCGGCGCTGTCCTGGGTCGGGGCGACGAAGGGGAGGGTGACGGCATTGGTATAGAAGGGCCGCGCGCTGTCATCGGTCTGGATAAAGACCGTCAGCGCCGGGGCGGCCAGGCCCTGGGCGCGCAGCTTCTCGCCCGCGCGGCTGGCGAAGCGGGTCAACGCCGCGCGCAGTTCGGGCCAGGCGGTCACCGCCGCGCCGAAGGTGCGCGAGACCCGGAGCTGTTGGCGCGGCGGTGCGATCCCCTCCAGCGGCAAACAGGACCGCTCGCGCAGCTCCCAGCCGAGGCGCTCCAGCACCACGCCACCCTGCTGACGCAGCCAACGCGGGTCGGCCTCACGCACGGCCAGGGCATCGGCGAGGCCGAGCGCGCGCAGCCGTTGCCCCCAGCGGACGGCGATCCCCCACACGTCCTCGACCGGAATCCCGGCCAGCGTCGCCGCCGGATCGGGCAGGCGCGCCCAGTCGAGCACCGGGCCATCGGGACTCTGCCCCTGCTTCGCCAGCCGATTGGCGAGCTTGGCGAGCGTCTTGGTCGGGGCGATGCCGACCGAGACCGGAATCCCGGTCCACTGGCGCACCGTGCGGGCGATCGCCAGACCGTCAGCGGTCGGGTTCTGGCATCCGGTCAGATCCAGGAAGCATTCGTCGATCGAATAGACCTCGATGGTCGGCGCAAAACCGGCCAGCACCTGCATCACGCGCCGCGACAGGTCGCCATAGAGGGCGTCGTTTGAGGAGAACACGGTCACCTGAGCGTGCAACCGGGGATCGAGTTTGAAGAACGGCAGCCCATCGAAATCCCGAGCGCCTTGGCTTCGTGGCTGCGGGCGATCACGCAACCGTCGTTGTTCGACAGGACGATGATGGCCCGCCCTTCCAGGTCGGGGCGGAACAGCCGTTCGCAGGAGGCGTAGTTATTGCAGTCGACCAGCGCGAACATGGCGATCAGAACGAGCGCACGGCATGCGCGACCACGCCCCAGAGGTGCAGCGCCATCCCGTCGCGGATCTCCAGCGGCGGATAGGCGGGATTCTCCGGCAGCAGCCACACCCGGTCGCCCGCGATGTTCAGGCGCTTCACCGTCAGCTCGCCGTCGATCACCGCGACGACGATGGACCCGGACTTGGCCTCCAGGGCACGATCGACCACCAGCAAGTCCCCGTCGTGGATCCCGACCCCAGTCATGGAGTCGCCCCGCACCCGCACGAAGAAGGTGGCGGCGGGATGACTCACCAGATGCGTGTTGAGGTCGATGGTGGCCTCGATGTCATCGTCCGCGGGCGAGGGAAAACCGGCCGCGATGCGCGAGCCGTAGAGCGACAGCGGAAGCACCGAGGGCGCCGTGGTGAAGGTCAAGGCGTCGGGGGGGCACCACGCTCGCCGCGCGTGTGGCAAGCCAGGCGCGCACCGCCGGGACCGCACTGACAGGCAGTCGGATCGGCTGGGTGGACTCGCCATGGGGACCGGACCCAGGCTTGCGTCCGGCGCCAGGGCGCGCACCGCCGCGCGCGGTGGGGGGAGATTGGGGCATGGGCGCTCGGGGTTATTTGAAAGATGTACGATAATCAGGATGGGGCTGGCTGGCAAGTCCGACACCCCGCGGGCGCCGCGCGAGTGGGTTCAGGCACCGCCGCCGCGCCGGCCCGCTCAAGCGTTGCCTGATCGCCTAACACCGCCTGGATCTCGACCAGGGTCGGCGGGCGGGTGGAGGCGGGCTCGTCGTGCCGCCCCAGGCAGGTGAGGCGCATGACATTGGGATCCTGGCGCTCGTCGAGCCAGAAATGGTAGCCGAACCGGATCATCGGTGCGCCACCGCTGTCACCATGGCTCGCGAGTTGGAAACGGACGTGGCGGTCCTCGTCGGGAGGACGATCCGCCTTGGATACCAAAGCCACGTAGTCTTGGACGCGGGTGATCGCGAAGCGGGCGGGGGCGACGGTTTGGATCGCGGCGGGGTCGAGACGACGGACCTCCAGCGCGCAGGTCGCGTCCTGGCTAGCACCCGACGCGCGGCCCGCGGTGAAGAAGGCGCGCGTGCGTCCCGGTGGGATCTGTACCGGCTGGTGTAACCGCAGCGCACTCCCGGCAGGAATCTCGATCCAATCCCCCGGAACGGACTCGCGGACGAGGGTGTGGCAGGCGCCGAGGAGGAGGCTTATCAAACAGACCGCGGTCGATGGGAGCAAAGCGCGCATGTTCATCTGACCGTCCAAAACGATGGTGGATAGGATGGAAGGATCGATCGAGACCAACGGACGCACCCGATGAACACGTTCGCCGCAGACCGCGAGGCTGCTTGTCGGCGCGGTCTCCCTGTGCTGGCGTCAATGCCCCATCAGCACCGCCGTGGCCAGTGCCTTCTGGATCGCACTGACATTCTCGCTGCCGCGCACTTCCTTGACGATCGGCGTGGGCTCGCTGCCGACCCACAGCTTCATCTCCGCCTCCAGGTCGAAGTGACCGGCCGTCTCGATGGCAAAGCGCGTGATCGACTTGTAGGGGATCGACAGGTACTCGACCTTCTTGCCGGTCAGTCCTTGCTTGTCGATCAGGATCAGCCGCTTGCTGGTGAAGACGAACTGATCGCGGACGAGTTGAAAGGCCAGTTCGACGGTTTCCTCGGCGGCCAGGATGGGTTCGAGCTGCTGGGCGATCTTGTTGACATCGACGGTTGACGCATTGCCCAGCAGTCCACTCAAAAGTCCCATCTCCTCGCTCCTCCTGTTTGGTGTGGGTTGCGGCCATCAGGTGACGGCGGGTGTCCGATGCAGAGACGTTTCGTCGGTCAACTGTCTGAGCACGAACTCCGCCACGTCCGCACGGCTGATCCGACTGCCCTTGAGCGAGCGGTCGAGGCCAAACCGATAGCGCCCGGTCTTCGGACCATCGGTCAGTCCGCCCGGCCGGACGATGGTCCAGTCCAGCCCGCTGGCCTTGACGAGTCGTTCCTGTTCCGCCTTCGCGGCCATGATCGGTTTCAGGGTCAGATCCATGATCAGGCGAAACGGCCAGGCAATCTGCTCGCGACTGTCGCCGACGCCGAGCGACGTCACCACGATGATACGACGCACACCCGGTTCCTGCATCGCCGCGAGGATGCGCTCCGTCCCCAGCGCTTCGATCGGTGTCTTGCTCCCATGACTCCCCAGCGCACAGACCACGGCGTCCGCGCCCGCGACACACGCGGTCACGGCGGCCAGATCCAGCACGTCGCCGCTGATCGTGGTCAACTCCGGTCGCGCCGGGAGGCGGGATGGCGCGCGGACCAGCGCCGTGAGGGTGTGGCCTTGTTCGATGGCTTGGGTCAGAACCTGTTGACCGGTACCGCCGGTCGCGCCAAATAAAGCGATGTGCATGCCGTCCTCGGTGAATCGGGATGATTAGATGGCTCAAGTAGCGCGACAGACGCGCGCTGAGAACGATCGCTCGCACCGCGAGACCGTGGAACGAGTCGACCACGACCACACTGACCAACAAGCGTGATCGAGCGTCGACACCGAAATCCCAGGTTCGTCTCCTGATCCTATTCTTAACATGGATTGTGACGACGCCGTTAGAGACGCACAATCCCCGTTGCCCGCGCCTCGCGCAGCCAGTGCGGGAACTCCTGGAGCATCCGGTCGTACAACTGTTCCTCGGTCAATTGATGCAAGTCGTCAACGGCAAAGAACCCGCAATGATCGACCAGGCGCCCCTCCAGGGTATCGAGCTTTTCCAGAATCCCGTAGTTGCGCCCACCCAGCCCCATGAACTGCCAGAAAATCGGGTATCGGGCCGCCTCCACCATCAGTGTCTTGATCTCCCGGTTCCGATGGACGCCGCCATCGCTGACGAAGAGCACGTAGACCGGCGGCGCGGCGGGGTGTTGACAATAATGGTCGATCACGGCCCGCATCGCCTTGGGCTCATCGTTCGCGCCACCGTACCACTGTTTCCAGCCGCCATTGGCGGTGTCCAGATAGCCCTGGATATTGCGCGTCGTCGCGGGCGGTAACGGCTTCGGCTCCCGGTCGAACGCCCAGACATCGAGGCTCCCGTCATCGTCGAAATGCAGCGCCAGCGGCAACACGCGGTCCAGCAGTTCCTGGACGCGACCGCTCTTGTATTGCTCGCGCATCGAGCCGCTGGCATCGAGCACCAACCCGACCCGCGCCACCGTGCTTTGCAGCCCCTGTTTTGCCAGGCTGACGGTTGCCTTCTTGGCCAGGTTGAGGAGATGCGGGGCTTCCTGCTCGATGCGCTTTTCCAGCGACAGGCGCGCGGGCGGCGGTGACGCGACCGGCGGGGGAGTCTCCTCCGCGACCACACCGCCGAAGTGACGGACCAGCGCCTCCAGACCGCCGTTGAAACCCTGACCGATGGTCGCGAGCCGCCAACTGTCGCCCTTGCGATAGAGTTCGATCAGCATCAAGGCCCGCTCCTGGTCGAAATCCTGGCCTTGGAACGCGAAGGTGGCGGCTGCCTTGTCACCGTCGAATAACACCACGCGCCCGGTCGACAACTGCCGCATGATGCCCGGCCCATCGATGGCCGCGACGAAGACGAGACGGACGATGGCGGTGGGCAGACGGGCGAGGGTCAGATTGAAGCCCGAGACAAACCCGGCGAGCGTGATTTGCTCGATACCACCACAGGGAGTTTGCGGCTGGTTGAAGAACACGAGATAGCGGTCATCAGCGAGCGTTCCCTGGGCGTCCAGACCAAAGCAGGAGACATCGCACGCGATCCCCTGAAGGTCGATGGCCACCTGAAACGTGGTGGAGCGGATCGGTTCCGGGAGCGGGACGCGCTGGCCACAAGTCAGTTCCATTAGCCAGCCGCCTTGATGGGCGCGACATTGCCCGTCCTGCTGGCGGGGGCCGACGCTTCGCGTTCCGGCGCCTTCCCTTTCAGCACGCGCTCCACAGTCTGAGCGTTGCGGGCCAGATAGATGGTCAACTCCTCCAGGTCCGCATCCGGCAGATTTGGCAGTACCTTGTCCGCGCGCAGCAATTGCGTCAGACGCTCGGCATTTTCCAAAATACGGTCATAGGCATCGGCGGCCTTCTTGTCGGCGGTGCGCAAGCGATCAACTCCACGGCTGTCTTTCACGATGTATTCGATCTCGATCATGGCTGGTTCCCACGCTTTTCAGATTGGTGCTTGGTGATTTGCGCCTCAACACCTGCCGTCCCGCTCGTGACCATTCCACGGGTGCCCCCATCAAGCCTGCCTGTCGAACGC
>NZ_CAIPNF010000279.1 GCF_903866365.1 uncultured Thiocystis sp. | reverse complement strand
CCGCCGGCACCCCTCTTCGAACAACTCCTAGAGCGAATGCCGCTGCCGCCATCTCCGGCGCGCCGACGACCCCGGCCACCGAAGCCGCCCTATCTGCTACCCGTCGCCGCATAGGGGGCGGCCGGAACGATGATCGACCCCCTCAACCTTAAAAGATACCTGAGCCTTGGTTCGGCGCTTCCGTTGGCGCCTTGGCTTGTAGACATAAGAGAGTTGCGTGACTGTAAAGATTCCTTTCTTGTGATATCGGTAGCCGTTCATAGACCCCCTTGACCGCCGCCACCCAACCCGATCAGGATAAGCCCATCTTCGCCACCCGATGAACTCGCCCCCTGACCGATGCACCTGAGCGACCACAGCCTCAGCCAGCTCGATGAAACCTACGTCCAGGCACTGGACGAGGCTCGGCTGCGTGGTCTGTCGCTGCGACTGTTGGAGGATCTCAAGGAAGCGCGCGAGCGGCTGCGGCAAAATCCGACCAACCGTTCTCGTCCGCCCAGCAGCCGTGCGCCCTGGGAGCGCCCGTCGGCGGGGGATGAGGAGCCGAGCGACGACGCCGACGTCGAGGCGAACCTCCCGGCGCAGGATCGGGACGCACCGGATGCGGCCAGCGCGCCCCCGGATGAGCCGCCCGATCCACCCGAGACCCCGGCCCCCGAGCACGCGGCCTCCAAGCCCGAGAAGCCCAAGCGCAAGCCCGGCAAACCACCGGGCGCGCTGGGGTTCGGACGCACCCAGGTGTTTAAGGCCCATGAGACGATCATCCATCGTCCCGAGACCTGCGCGGCCTGCGCCGAGGCGCTGCCCGCGCAGGCCCCCAGTGTCGCCGACGCCGGCTTCCAGTCGGTCGATCTGGTGTGGGGCGATCCCGAGCAACTGGGCCTGCACCTGCAGGTGACCGACCATCGTTTCCATGACACCCTCTGCGGCTGTGGTCATCACACGCGCGCGCGTCCCGGCGAAGGGCTCGTCGATGACCCGACCTTAGAACCGGTGGCCTTGAGCGAATGGCGTCTGGTCGGGCCGGGGCTGGCGACCCTGATCGTGGCCCTGCCTCTGCGCTTTCGGATGTCGTACCGGCGCATCGCTGAGTTTCTGCACGACTGGCTCGGGTTGAACCTGAGCGTGGGCACCCTGGATCGCACCCTGCGCGAGGCCGCTGCGGCGGCGGTACCGCTGGAAAAAGAATTGATCGAGGCGGTGGTGGCCAGCGACCTGCTGCCTGTCGACGAGACCTCCTGGCCGCAAGGTGCCGAACTCCTCTGGCGGTGGGTCTTCACCAGCGCCACCACCACCCTGTTCGTGGTGGCCAAGCGCGGGCGCGAGGTGCTCGATCGCCTTCTGCCGGGCTTCGCCGGCTGGCGGATGAGCGACGGCTGGCAGGCGTATCGCCACTTCCCGCAACGGCTGCGCGGCTGGGCGCACCTCACGCGCAAGGCGCAGGGGTTGATCGAGAGCTTCGATCGCGAGGCGCAAGCCTTCGGGCACCAAGTGCAAACCACCTTCGACACCCTGATCGGTGCCATCCATGCCGCGCGCGACGGCCCCCCGGTCGATTTGCCGATCCGCCATGCCGCGTTGCTCAACGAGTTGCATGCCGCCTGCGTGCGTTTGCTCGGGCACCGCCATGCCAAGACGCACGCCTTGGCGGTGGAACTGTGGAACGACTGGGACGCCATTTTCCGGGTGCTGGAGAATCCCCAGTGGCCGCTCACCAACAACGACGCCGAGCGGGCGCTGCGCCATTGGGTGATCGCACGACGCATCATGATGGGGACGCGCTGCGAAGCCGGATCGCGCGCCTTCGCCTTGCTCGCCAGCGTGATCGACACCTGTCGCCAACGCGGCCATGTGCCTTGGCGCTATCTGGCCGGCGTGATCGCGAAGCGCCGCGCCGGGCGTGCGGCGGCGGCGCTACCGGATCCAATGCCGGGTCTATGAACGGCTACTGATATCGCTGAATGATCTTTGGCGTGACCCGATCCAAAAGACTGAGATCGTCAACCTTTTCTGCATGCTCCATACAGGCATTGCGAAATTGGCAAGTTGGGCAATGCTTGTTCAAAAGCACTGGTGGAGGTGGTGAACTGCCTGTCCATTGTCTCAACGCCTTGATCATTGGAATCAGGATTCGGTTAGCTGACTCCATGTCGACTTTGTGAGCACGGCCGTCTGCGCCGATTACCACGCCCGTCGCAGGCAACTGATTTTGCAGTTTTCCGAGTACATATCCAACAAACAAGATAGCAAGCTTCTGCTCCTGCAGAATCTGATGTGTACCGACGATGATCGTCGGTTCGTAACGATGACTGCCGTAGGATGGACCACAATATACTTTCTTAAGCACATCGCAGTTAGTTCTACTTTGTTACTTTAATTCAAACACATTGACTATCCCGTCGCGGTCAGCTTGTAATAACGCTCGATATCCTTTTGCCTTTGCTCATGCCTGACCCGCATTTGCTTGATTCTTTTTTCGACCGCATCCGGATCGT
>NZ_CAIPNF010000278.1 GCF_903866365.1 uncultured Thiocystis sp. | reverse complement strand
CTCCGCGCATCGCCCGGTAAAGCGCCAGAACCTCTTCGGTAGGGCCGTGTTTGACAATCTGGCCGTGCTCCATCAGCAATGCCTGTGAGCACATGCCAGAAATCAACTCCTCGGAATGAGAGGAGAGGACAATAATCGAGACCTGGTCGGTAAAGCGTTTCAGACGTTCGCGCGCCTTTTGCAGGAAGCTGGCGTCGCCCGCGCCGATCCCCTCGTCCAGCAATAGAATATCCGGCACGACCGAGGTGGAGACCGCAAAGGCTAGCCGCATCTGCATTCCGGCGGAGTAGGTGCGAATCGGCAGGTCGAGAAAATCCCCCAACTCCGTGAATTCGGCGATCTCATCCAGCCGGGATTTGATCTGCTGACGGGTTAGGCCCAGGAAGAGTCCACGCAGGATGATATTCTCATAGCCGGTGCTTTCCTGGTTCATGCCAAGGCCGATGTCGAACAGTGGGACGGTCGAGCCATGGATCGAGACGTGTCCGCAGTTCGGTTCGTAGATGCCGCCGAGAACCCTTAAAAGGGTGGTTTTTCCGGCACCATTGTGGCCGACCAGCCCGATCCGATCACCGCTTTTCAGCGACAGATTGATGTTCTGTAGCGCCTGAACGATCGAAATCCGCTGCGTGGCTCCATCGGCGCGAATCTGACCGCCGGTCGCGCTTTGAATCAGGCGGTTCTTGAGTGAGCGGGTCGACGAGCTGTAGACCGGAAAGGAGACAGAAACGTTTTCCAGGAGTATCGATGCCACAAGCGTTTCCTTCAAACCCAGTAGGCGATGCGCCACCGGTAGGCCGAGTAAAAAAACAGGGTGATCGCCCATCCCAGGAGCGCCAGCAAGATCACGACCAACCAGTTATCCAGTGCGGGTGGGTGACCCAGCATGGGAGCGCGCGCAATCTCGACCATGTGATATAACGGATTCAGGTGGAGTAATAAGGCGCGTCCCGGTAGCATGTCTGGCCGCCAGATCACCGGCGTGATGAAAAAGAGTACCTGAACGATGCTTCCGATGATCAAGGGAACATCGCGGAAGCGCGCACTCAGAAGACCAAACAACAGCGACATCCACAACCCATTCAGCAGCAGGAGGACAACGGCGGGCAGGAGCCAGAGAAAGTTCCAGTTCAGCTCGACACTGAACCAGAGCGCGACTGCGAAAAAAATCCAGATGTTGTGGGCGAAGGCGATCAGGACAGACCAGAGGCCACGATACGCATAGATGGAGACGGGTGCGTTGAGCTGTCGGATCATGCCTTCCGCAACGATGAACGCTTGGCAGCCGTCAAGGATCATCGTCGAAATCAGCCCCCAGATGACAAAGCCGGCGGCCAGAAAGGGCAGGTATTCGTGGATATCCTGGCCAAAGATTTGGCCGTACAGAAGCCCCAGCGCCAACACCATGACCCCCATCGAGATGGTGATCCAGAAGGGGCCAAGCTTCGAGCGGCGATAGCGCTGGCGGACATCGTGCAGGCCGAGCGTCATCCAGAGTTCGCGGCGTTGCCAGCCCGCGCCGATGTCGCGCAGGGCATTGTCGATGTGTTCGCGGCGCAAGCCGTGACGGAATTGGCTCAGAAGAGGTGATTCGCATTGTTTGGCGTCAGTAGACATCAGGGGTGTCCAATACAAAAGCATGAGTCATGCGGCGGCGGTCGGGTT
>NZ_CAIPNF010000277.1 GCF_903866365.1 uncultured Thiocystis sp. | reverse complement strand
GCCTTTCAGGCGTTCCTGCTCGATTGCGGGTTTCACGCCATGAATGTGACGCCCTGCGCGGACGGGCGTCTGGCGCACGCCATCAGTTATGTGCTGCGCCTGCCGATGGGCGCCGTGCGTCGCACGTCCTACGCCGGGACGCTCTTCGATGTCGAGGAAGCGGTCGAGCGTTGGGCCAGCGTGGAACTCAGCCGCTTCCGCGAGGGCGTGCCAAACCTTGCGGACGCTCCGACACGTTATCTCAAGGTCGTGAGCTACCACTACAGCAGCCGCGACCCGACGCACCACGGATGCGCGGCGCATGGCAGCGACACCCGCCGCGCCGCGATGGCCGGCCTGGAGCAGTTGCGGGCCTTCCGCGAGGCGGTGGAAAACAGCTACTGCTGCGGCGCCTCGATCGAGGTGCTGCTGCTCGGAATCGATACGGATACCGATCGGGTGCGGATCCACCTGCCCGACGCGACCGGGGATGCCGATCTGGATCGCTTCATCGACGCGGGCGAACTCTACGGCGCCACCGCCCGGCTCGATGCGGCGTCGGCGCGCAACCTGATCCGCGAACGGATCGCGGCACCGCGCGATGGCGGCCGACCGGCCGAGCCGGGGATGCAGCGCCTGATGGCACGGCTGATCGAGAACAACATCGCGCAGATCGACTATGTGCGGCGCTACGAGGACGGACACTATGCGGATATCGGACATGAGGAACGCTTCATCGGCGTGGGCAGCGATTTCGAAGAGATCCAGCTTCGTAACCTGACCTATTTCGCCTTCATGCGCACCCTGGAGGAAGGCGCGCCGAACCTGGACGTTGGGATCAAGATCTTTCGGCGTCTCAACGTCGCCCACGGTCTGCCGATCCCCATCGTGCTGCGCTTCGACTATTCGGGACAGGTGCCGGGGGCGCGCGAACGGGCGATCCAACGCTGTGAGCGGATCGCCGAAGCCATCGGCCAACGCTATCCGGACCTGGCCGAACGCGGGCTGATCCAGACCTTTTGGACGGTGCGCGACAGCAGCCGCGCCGCGCCGGCGGAGCCGGTCGGCGGCTCGCTGACAGCACTGGAGAAAGCGGCATGAAGATCTGTCAGGTGGAAAAACCGCTGGTGGCGACCAACCGCATTCCGGGGCTGGAGCACCGCCATCTGCAGGTGGTGAGAGACGGCAGCAGCCGGGTGGTGGCGGTCGACGCGGTCGGCTGCACGCCGGGCGACTGGGTCATCTGCGTGGGCAGTTCGGCCGCTCGCGAGGCCGCCGGCCATAAGGATTATCCGAGCGATCTGACCATCGTCGGCATCATCGACCACTGGAAGGAGAACTGACCGTGGACATCATGCAGGTCGAAGACGCGCTGGTCTGCACGCGCCGAGTTGCGGGGCTCCAATCCGTCTCCTTGCGGGTGCTGCGAGACGCCAAGGGCGGGCGGGCGGTGGCGGTCGACACGGTCGGCAGCCGGCCCGGGAACTGGGTGTTCACCATCAGCGGTTCGGCGGCGCGGCTGGCGGTCGGCAAAGCGGTGCTCACCGACCTGAGCATTGGAGGAATCATCGATCACTGGAGCATCGATCACGGGGAAGACGCCGCCGCGCGCGCTCGGGACTGAGACATCGTGGCCCAGACCGCCGGCATGGGAATGGTGCAAAAACACCTGAAACAGTCTGCCCTTTAGCCCCTCGCCCCAGTGGGGAGAGGGGTTGGGGTGAGGGGAGAGAGGAGCGCGCAAAAATGTATCGGTTGTTTGCGCGCCCTTCCAAATAGACATGGCGCGCACCCCTAACCTGATGATTGGCAACATAATCCGCGTTTGATACGCAACCTATTTTTAAACACAACCTGCTTTTTTGAAACAGAGGAGTACATGAAATGGCCGACGAACATTACGGAATTGCCCTGGGGATGATCGAGACCCGCGGCCTGGTGCCCGCCATCGAAGCGGCCGACGCCATGACCAAAGCCGCCG
>NZ_CAIPNF010000276.1 GCF_903866365.1 uncultured Thiocystis sp. | reverse complement strand
CCGACTCATGGAGCAGGCGGTCGTTACCGAGCCCGTCACTGAAGCCGCAGTGACGCATGGCTATAAGTGGTGACCACAACATATAGGGCGTGGAGGCACTAACCGACCACCCCCCTTTCGTGGATTTGGAGCGTCAGACGCTTGGGCAGCCCCGTATCAGGGGTTTTCTGAGCGAGCCAGCATAATCGGTGTAGGGCACCGGTACGCAGGTTGCGCAACGCGTCCTGGTCAGCGCCAGAGACACCTTTAACCTCCCAATCATCTTCGCCGATGCGCAACAGCCAGACGCCGGAATCCTGGTGATGCAGGGTCGCCTCGGACAGTGGACTGATCGTTTTCGGAAATGGCTCGTCCTCACTGCGGCGCAGTTCAACGCTGCTTGTGCGGCCATGGATGAGATCAGAGACCTTCATGACTGGATGCCTTCCATTTGGCGAAAACGGATGATGCGATGTAGGCGGTTACTCTCTCCCGTGCGCAGGAACCACTGAACTGCTCCATTGCACAGGGGAACCTCGGCCGGACCCTGCTCCAGCTTTCGATCGCCCCGCCCGTCGAGCGAGACCAGCCGCCAAGGACCGGAAGCCAGAGCTTTGATGACCAGCTTCGATCCGGCATGTCGGACACTGATCTGCGGCTTGCCTGTGCTCTCGCCAGCCGTGAAGCGATCAGTCAGTTCCAGTTCATCACCTTCACCGACGACGGCGGAATCAATCCCGCGTTCCTTACCTCCCTGACTGGCATCGGGTTGACGCACCGTTCCCGCATGAGCGATCCGTTCTCCCGCCCGGTTTCCGGGCAGTATTCGTTCCGGATCCCACAGAACGCAGCCCAGAGACACGAATGCTGGTTTTGATGCTGTGCACCAAGGGCATCGGGCACTGGTGTGGAAATAAGTACCCCCGCAGGCTGGGCAACTGAGCGTATTGTTTGCGGCCCGATCCAGATGCTCGGCCCAGCGCGCCATACCTGGTCGACGCAAGGGATCCTTGAGTCCCAATCCAAAAGTTTCAGCGAAGTCTGCTTGCAGATGGCGTGACAATACCCGATCTCTGGATATCCCATGACAGGAACGATTCTGATCGTCGTCCGAGTCGTCAATCCAAGGTAAATCACCGTTCAGTGCCTGCTCCTCCACATCAGGTTCACCACCCTCAACAAAATCCCCTTTGAGTGGGTGCACCAAGGCGAGTACCTGAAAAGCGATGACGGCGAAGGCGTGTGCATCGGACAAGGAGGTTGCCGGGCCGCGGCCACTGATAAGCTCTGGCGCACCGTACCCGTGTGTGGCGTATGCTTGTCCGACCACGGAAGACGCGCGTAGGTTATCCGTGTCGATCAGCCGGACCTCATGTGCGTCCACCGCTTCTGAGACGAAGATATTCTGCGGTGAGGGATCGGTATAAACCAAACCCCGCCCGTGCAACCGCGAGAACAGGTCCGCAGTTCGTGCCAGCAGACGCAGCCGGCGCCGCAGTCCACCACCGTCGAGATACCATTGAGTCAGCGACAGGGCATCGCGTGGGGGCTTTAACAAGGACTGGATGGATATCATGCCGGTATATAAATCCATGACATATCCCAAGTCAGGTTCCCGAAGCCGATCCAGCGGTCGAGCAAGAGCCAAGTCCTCGATTGGCAGTCGTGCAACCATCGCGAGCCGATCGCGAAGGGCATCTCGGGAAATCGGTGACCGGTTTCGCAGTAACTTGACGGCATATCGACCATCTTCTGTGCGAAACACGGCCCCTTGGCCGCCTTGCCCTAGCTTTTCGGTGAGCGTATAGCGAATGCCCTGAATGGTGGTGACAACACGCTTGGTCATTGTTCGTCCATCTCCATTTCAATCATGACGGCCAGCGTCTTGTCGTCGGTATGGTGCGGCACCGGCCAGTGACGCAGCTCAGTTTGGAGGCGTCGCCAACGCTGATGTGCCGGCAATGGCGCCATTTCTTCGGTCAACCACCCGATAAATCCGTCAAGACGGTCGGGGCGCAGATCGTCCGCGACGCCGTCGCTGGCGATAACAACCGAGCGATGCGGGTGCGGCGGCAAGACCTCGACCCACCAATCCCGGAGTTTATGCGGGATCCCCAGGGCCAAGGTTTCGTTGGCGAAATCCGCGCCGGAACGCCCCCCGTAGCATTTGACTCCATCCGAATTTTCGCGAATCAGCAGGGCACCATCTCCCAGCCCGGCAATCACCAGGGTTCCATTGGTCTCACGCAACGCAAATTGACAGGTTGTCGCACAGTCATCCGCGTGATGGGATGACAGGATGAATCGCCACAACACCTCGACGAGCCTGATCAAGTCGGCTGGAGCAGCACCTGTTGCCGCGCCGGGCCAGCGGGTCACGGCTTGTCGGACAGCTTGACACGCGCCATTCGCTCCCAGGGATGATGCAGAACGGGAACCGAGTCCGTCGCACACGACGGCGAGAGAACCGAAGCGACCCTGTACCTTGAGCCAGGCATCCTGGTTGGGTTGACCTTGGCTTTGATGGCGCGGTCCCGTCACCGATGCCCCAAACAAGGTAACGCCTCGGAAGGATTCAAAAGTCATCGAAATCGTCGAGTTCTTCAGGCGCGATCATCACGGACTGATTCGGTGTCACGCTGCATGATCGTTGGCTCACACTCATGGTGACCCAGCGAAAAAAGTTTTTGATTTGGCGCGATTCGTGAGCTTCGAGCACCCGCGCCTCAGTGTCAGCCAGAAATGCAGCAAGCATGTTTAGATCCGCATCGGCGCCGATGCCAAGGGCGAATCGCTGCGCCTTTCCTGCGCGTTCGGATCCGAGCAGACGCTCCAGCGGCGCTTGCCAGGCATCGTTGGGCTTGCCATCACTGACCAGTACGATGGTCGGCCGATAGGCACGACCGGGAACCTGGTCGCGGTCTTCGATCATGTTTGTCGCCAACTCAAGCGCCGCTCCCAATGGCGTTCGCCCGATCGCTTGCATCGGCTTCCAGGTGACTTTGCTTGCCGGTACCAAGCTCTGATGCACTCGCGCTTCGGCACCGAAAGTGATGACAGCAAGTTGGATCTCTGCCTGGGCCGCGTCCGTTTCCGCAAAGGCGGCAATCATCTCGCTGACGGCGACATTGAGGGTATCGATATTCCCTTCGGCCGCCATACTCCCGCTGACGTCAGCAAGCAGGATGACCGGCAAAGGCCGGGCGGCGGCTATCGTGACTTCACTGAGCGTAATCATGGGTTCCTCTGTGCCTGGGGCGCTTTGACTCTTGTGCTGGGCATTATGTGTCCCCGGCATCGGCTCCGGTAGCCGCTTCGGCGCGATGACGGTTTGCGTGATCTTGGTCGAAATCGCCCCGAAAAAGCGGCTCTCGATGTCTTCCTGATAACTGGCCCAACCCATGATGATGCTCCGCTCTAGTGAATCTGTCTTTGGGTCCGAAGTGTCCGACGACGCGGGCGCAATCCGCGAAAATCCCGATTCCTGTAGGTTGTGATGACCGTACCCACCGAGTTGCAAACAACTTGCACTCCATTACACCCAGAAAGATCAATGCCCAATCGCTGGTAGCGCTCGATCTCCCTTCGACCGATTGCGTAAATCACCGCGCCGCGCAGATGGAGTTCGCGTCCACATTGAAGGGTCGCCTGGACCGCTTCCTCGGAGATTTGGCGCTGATTCATGCGTTCGCGTACATGCAGAGTCAGCGAATAATTGTTGCTGAACCCTTCTCTGAGAATCGCTGTCGTTTGCATCTCTATTGCCCCTCGCTGCGGATGTCTGCGCTATTTAATGCGAGGTACGTGCCATAATTTTTTAAGAAGATGACGGCGCAAAATTTATAAAATATTAAATAAAAACAAT
>NZ_CAIPNF010000275.1 GCF_903866365.1 uncultured Thiocystis sp. | reverse complement strand
GGAGGACTTGCGTGCCAAGTTGCTGGCCTTCATCGCCTACTTCAATGCCACCATGGCCAAACCGTTCCGTTGGACGTATCAAGGGAAACCATTGATGGTCTAAGTGCCATTACAAACATTTGAGCGCCACTGTACTAGTCATCCTGGCGGTGCAGGCCGGCCAGCCCAACGCCGCCCTGCCGTGGTTCAAAACGGCGCTGGAAGCGGACCTGACGCGCGAGCAGTTTTGGTTGAGTTATGCCGAGACGCTGCACCTGGCCGGCCAGACTGCGGCGGCTCAAGCGGTGTTGGCCTTGGGCCAGTCAAAGGGTTTGGCGGGGACGGCGGTCGATGCGCTGGCGCGGCAACTGACACCGCCCACGCCAGCACCGTCTGCCAATCCATCGCCACCGTTCGCGAATGCATCAGTGACAGCGGCCACGGACAAGCGGACAAACGGATCGAGGGCGCGGGAAAACAAGAGACGGTCTAGGAGCCCGTCCGACTTAGGTTCCGGATCGTGTTCCGACAGGCTGCATTGACAAAAATGAGACAGGCGAGTGCGCGTGAAACATCGAAATTGTCGGTATGTTTCGCGAAAACGCGCGATCTTGTCCTCTTTTTCATCCTTTAAGCGCAAAAAGGCGCTTGAGATTCCATCCCATGCACACCAGCGCCCACTCGCCCTGCACCGCACGCAAGCCGCGCAGCAGGAATTGGCGGAAGCCCTGCACCTGCTTGATGATGCCGAAGACGGTCTCGACCGTGGCCTTGCGCTTGGCATAGCGGGCCTTGCCGTCGCGGGTGCGCAACCGATGCGCATTGGCCTCGGCCGGCGTGGGCTGGCCTTGGGGAGTCGGCGGGTCGGCGGCGAGCCGCTCGGCCAAGGGCGGGTGGTGGCCCTGGCGTGCTTCGGGGATGTCGGGATCAATGCCGGCGGCGGCGCAGCGCTCGAGGTTCTCCTGACGGTGATAACCGGTGTCGGCCAGCAGCGCGTCGACCGCGCCGAGCGCCTCGGGCAGGGCATCGAGGCACGCCAGGGCGGGGCCGATCTCCTGCTTGTCGTTGGTGTGATCGGTGACGTGCTGCGCGACGATCAGGTGCGTCTCGGTATCGACCCCGGCCTGTGCGTTGTAGGCCTGCTCGAAGCCGCCGCCGGCGGTGGGCATGATGCGCGACTCGGCGTCAGTGAGGCTGACCTGATCCTTGGCCCGCGGGCCGGGCTCGGGCGCCTTGGCGGGCTTCCGGCCGGTGCGCTCGCGACGGGCTTCGCGCTCGGCGAGCTTGCGTTCGTACTCGGCTTGCTCGGCCGCGAAGCGCGCGTGCGCGCGGGCCTCGATCTCGGCCTTGGCCGCGGCGATGACGGCGAGGCGCTGCTCGCGCCGCTTCAGCTCCAGCGGGAGATCCAACGCGGCGGGCAGCGGTGTGTTGTCGGCCTGCTCGGCCAGACGCAGCAGCGCTTCGACCTCGCCCTTGAGCTGTTCCTCCAGCCGGCTGGCGTGCTCGAAGCTCAGCGCCTTGTGCTTGCTCGCGTTGGCTTTGATCCCTTCGGCTTCGCTCAGGACAGGCTTGGTCCCGTCGAGACTGACGGTGCCGAGCTTGAGCAGCCCCATCGCCTGCGCGATGAGCAGCACCTCGGTGAACAGCCCCGCCAGCTCGTCGAGAAAGCGCTTGCGAAAATCGGCGATGGTGCGGTGGTCGGGATGGGT
>NZ_CAIPNF010000274.1 GCF_903866365.1 uncultured Thiocystis sp. | reverse complement strand
GGAACGTCTTGGCCTCCAGCGGCAAGGCGCCCGGCACGATAAGGCTCGCACCGCCCCAGGACAGGTCACGATGGCGCGCGATGAGCGGCGTTTCGGCGCCTGAAAACATGAGCTTGGTCAGGGTTTGAAGCGGTCGGCGCAAATGCGCGCGACGCTGGATGAACGGCAGGTCTGGATTGGGCATCGCGCGGCGCGTGACCTCGTTGGCAAAAGGGAGCGTCGACCGGCACGTCGACGCGGGCGGGATCTGTCGGAGAAAGCGCGTGCGCGTCCCACGCGCGCCTTCGCAGAGCCCTGTCCGGGCAGGGAGCGCATGTCGAGCGTCGGCAGACGCCGCGCGGCTGACGTGCCCCCCTGTCCAAGGACGACGGCGACGGATCGGGTACACACATGAACATCCTCCACGGGGGTGTCGCCACCGACAAAGACAGGCGCTCATCGCCGCACCGCGCCTTCTCGGCGTTGGTGTCACCGGTCACGCTGGCGTCGACCGGCGGCATCCACCTCAGCGCGTCCAGCGCATCGGCGTGGTCGAGCGTGATCAAGCGATCCTGATCATACGGAGCAATCACGCGAGGATCTCCTGGCGTGCGAGCGGTTGCGGCACCACCTCGATGACCCGCTCGGCCCCGAACCGCTGGATCAGCGTTTGCCGGGCCTCGTCCAAGTCGCACCCCGGCGCGATCAACGTCAACCACTCGGTAGGACGGTCCGTGACGCGATACCGGTAGACGCGCAGCGCATTCCTGGCCTGCATCTCGGCCTGCAACCTCGGTTGACCCGCGTCAAATTCCAGGATGGCCGCGCGCTCGTCGACAGCCTCCTGAAGGTCGCGACGTTGCGTTGGCGTGAGCGGCGGGAGTTCCCGATTCAACCTTCTGCCTCCTGCCGCCACGCGACCAGACCCGCCGCCAGCGCGCCGGCCATGCGCCGTTGCGCGGACGCCTTCGCCAGTTCCGCTTCTTCTTCGGGATGCGCAATGACGCCCGCTTCGATCAGAAGCGCAGGCATCCGCGCGTGACGCAGTACCGCTAGACGATCAAAGGCATCAATCCCCCGCACCGGATCGAGACAGGGACGATGCTCGCCATCGATGTCCTCGGCGTGATGCCCCGTCGCTCGATACCCGCGCGTTTGCAGGGCGTCACCCACCGGCAGGGCCAGACGCAGACCCCCGTCCTCGCCACACGACTGATCCCGGCTGACGAACAGCGAATACCCCTGGGCATACCGCGAATACCGAAAGGTTTTCCCGTGTTTGTGAACCTCGGTGAGATCACGCGGCTGGACGCTGTCGTGATGCACGGAGATCAGCAGATCCGCACCCAGCGCATTGGCCTGTTCGGCGCGCGCGCGGGGCGTCAATGGCGTTTGCCCGCGATTCGCACTCAGCGTCAGCAAGACCGGCTTGAAATCCGGCTTCGACGCCAACGCTTCCACCAGCGCATGAGACAGCGCGCGATTGAACGCGAACTCCGGCACGCCGCTCGCACTGATCGCGCCCGGCGAGTCGGGCGAATGCCCAACATCGATCGCCACGAGGCAAGGACGCTCGCCAGCGAACGTCCCTGGCAATGGACATCCCGCGTCACGTAAACCCCGCCGCAACACCTGAACCATCGGTTTTAGTCCGCGCAATGCCCACTCCGCAAGCGATTGAATGGCCTCGGTCGGCGAGGCGGAACAACGAAAAGATTGTTCATGAGCGATTGGAAAATAACCGCTTGCCGGTCGGCGCAAGATTGGGCGCGGGCAGATTGCCCGTCTTGCGTTCCAAAACGCGCCGCTCGCCGTGCGCCAAAGGCGATGCGCTTTCGCAAGACGTTGTCATCCATTGCTCGCCAATGACCTCGGAATGGCCCCGAAAGGCGTTGATGAAGGCGCTGGTTTAATCAAGCGGACCGCGTTTCGACAGAGGGCTTTCCGTGTTGGCTCGATTGATGTTGAAACCCGACGTGAAGACATCGGGAATGGTTCAAGGGTGAAATCACGATCGGCCCCGCCATCCGCGACCGACGTCACGTCCACTTGTCCGGTGTGTCGGATGATTCGCCGTGTCCTGCCACATGACGGTTGCGGTCGAATTCCTCGCTGATCAGCCTGAAACGCATCCGAATGTGACTGATGTGCGATTGAATCGTCCGCAGCCGCGCGAATTGCGGTTCGTAGACGTGAATGAGGTCTTTCTCCCAGCCCGTGAGGCGACCGAAATTGCTCATCGGGTATTGCTGGCTGATCCGGCCATCCTGACCCTTGCCGCGCTTGAGATAGACCGTGCGCCGCTTCGCGTGGACCCGATACCACTCGATCTGG
>NZ_CAIPNF010000273.1 GCF_903866365.1 uncultured Thiocystis sp. | reverse complement strand
GCAGGATCATTGGGCATCGTTCACACCCCTTGGTGAGTTGGCACTTCCAAGGGTATGAAAGTCCGGGGATCCTGCCAATTCCTCCAACACCGATCACCAAGCGCAGCAGTCAGTCTTGGCCGGAGTTATGATCAAGGCCGTTGACGAAGGCCGGGCGCAGCACGATGCGCTTCCAGGTCTCGCCGGTCATCGGGTCGATGCGCGTCTCGAAGGAGCGTTCAAGCCGGTCTTTGTTCAGCTCCGTACCGCACCGCGGGCAGGGAAACTCACTCCGCGTTTTACTGCTCTCCTTGTCCAACGCCTCTTCGAGAAAATTCACCTCCCCGGCGCATTCCGGGCAGGAGAACACCTCGCTCCACACGGTGTAGTTGATCCGCCCCCTGGTCTTGCCGTCGGTGTGCAGCGCCTCGTACATCCAGCCCAATTCCTGCTCGACTTCATCCAGGATGCGCCGCGCCTCCTGCTCGAAGCGCTTCACGTCGAAGGGCAGGTTGTAACCGGCCGCGATGAAGGAGGCCGCCGGTCCCAGATCATTGAGGATGGCCCGCCGTGCGCCCCATTCGGGCGCGGCATGACCCGCTTCCTTCCATTCGCTCAGGAGATTTTGCCGGTAAGCCGTCGGGGCCGTGCCGCACCACTGGGCGGCCAGCCCGGTCATGCCGGAGCCGCAGAAGCCGTCGAGCACCAGATCGCCGGGGCGGGTGTAGTGGAGGATCGAGGGGACGATGGCGAGATGCGGCACCTTGGTGTGGTAGCCGTGCGCCTTGTAGAGCTGATCGGTCTTGCCCACGCTGACATCGACCGCGAAGGGTTCACGCTCGTCGTGCACGTCGGGATCGTAGGGCTTGCCGTGGAGCCGCGCGAAGTCGGCGAGAAAGGGATTCGGGCAGGCGGTGTAATAGGGCGGATCGGACATCCGCAGGATGGCCTCGTCCTCGCCCTTCGGGAAACCCGGTATCTTGCGGAATGCGGGATCCTGGAGCCTCTCGCGCAGCCGTTCCAGGAAATAGGCCCGCCGCGCCGCGTCGCTCTCGAAGGTCATCCCCAGGCATTCGACTGGATCGCCGCCGTGCTCCTGATCGGCGAGGTCAAGGTTGCTCTGCATGCTGGTCATTCCATGTTTTCCGCCATCGGGCGCGATCTGGTCATGCGGCACGATGCCGCGAAAGCCCGTGTTCCAGATCAAGGGTGTAGGTCAGGATGGTCTTGATATCCATCCTGTTCGACGCATCCAGGATCTCGATCCCGACGATCTTGCCGTCACTCGTGGTATCGAGATTGACGCCCGCCGCGATCTCGATGGCGCCGTCGGGAGATTGGTCGCCCAGGCTCAGATACAGGGCATCGATTTCGTCGTCATAGTGGACTTTCATGGGCTGATTCTCTTCTTGAGCGGGTAGTTCGTGATCACGGTGACCCGGTCGTTTTCACGGGATACGATGATTTTCAGGGGATGGTTCATGCCAGGGATGGTTTTCAGGATCTCCTGTTGGCCATCTTGAAGGGTTGACTCGGAAATCGCTTCCGTTATCACCGATAACGAGAGGTTATAGAGCTTTGCGCGACGTTTGGCATGTCTTGAAAAGTGTATTTCCATGTTGGCGATGACGAGTCTGCTTAGGGCAAGGACGCGAGCAAGGCGCGCCCGGCGTTGGTGAGTCGGTATTGCTGGCGCGAGCTATTGGGTTTGTCGGGGATGGTCATCTCCACGAGCCCGGCGTCGAGCGCGGGGGCGAGGTACTCGCGGCTGAAGTGCATGCGATCGGTGAGTTCCAGCGCGTCCATCAAGGCGGCGCGGGGCATGTCGCCCTGGAAACTGCCGAGCAGTCTTGCGACTTGCGGGGTGACTTGATGGGTCACTTGCGGGGTGACTTGCTCAGTGGCTTGCCTGGACGGAGGCTCGGAGTCCGTGATCGCGTCCAGGATCTCGGCGATTTGCGGCGCGATCCGCACGGAGTCCGATGAGTCGTCCACCGACTCGATGAGACCATTGACGAGCAGGTGCTCGACCATCTGTCGAGTCGCGCGCGCGGTGGCGCCGGTCGCCATCCGCGCCGCCGCGCGCTCGGCCACGCCAGCATGGCGCAGCCAGTCGAGGATACGCGCCTCGTCCGGCGAGACGCTCGCGCCGAGACGGGTCTTCCAGAAGGCGTCCTCGCGCTTCGGCACGCGGTCCCAGTTCAGGATCAGTTGATAGGTCTTGCGTCCGGGGTCGTTGATCACCACGGGCGGGGTCCGCTCGACCTGTCGCCAGGTCCGAACGATGGTTGGCACGCCCGTCCCGGCCTGCTCGGCAAACCCGATCTGGCGCATCAGGCGCGCGAGCCTCGGATTGCGCAGGTCGCTGGCGCCGCCGTCGAGCATCTCCGGCACCGACACGAAGGAGTCGCCGGGGTTGTCGAACAGGGTGCGGTCGGTGTACCAGAGCACGCGGGCGGTGCGCTGCTGGTCGGAGTAGTCCTGGTGGATCAGCAGATTGACGAGCGCCTCGCGCAGGGCGGGATACTCGGGCGGATGGGCCTCGCGCTGGAGCGTGTTGGGATCGAGCGCGAAGGGGTTGGGCACCAGATCCAGGAAGCGGCCGATCAGGGCGCGCAAGCCCTCGATGAGGTTGCCTTCGCAGAGCACGCGGTCATCGAAACGATGGGCGGGCGCCTCCTCCGACCAGGGCTGTCGGATGAGTCGGAAATCGACGAGACCGCCGGGCTTGAGGCGCGCGGTGAGCCTGGGGCGACCGAAGAGCAGGGCGGCGGCATGCGTGAGCTGGCCGCTGCGCATCAGGCCAAGCTCGTCCAGGAAATCGGCGTCGGGAAGCTCCGCGAGCGGTTGGTCGGGATGACGCTCGCGGTAGAGTGCGCGCACCCAGCGCAGGCTTGCCGCGTCGAGATCTTCCAGGGTGGCCTCGGGTAGCGGCTGAACGTCGAAGGTTTCGCTTGAGGCGTCGCGCAGGAAGCGTGCTTCCTCTTCCACCGTGCATTTCTGATCGCGGGCCGCGACGCGGATATAGGCGTACCAGGCCTTGTCGATGCGGACGCGGATCGGTTTATCGAACCGCCGCGAGGGGGCCACATAGAAGGCCAGCACGGTGCGGCCATCGATCACGAAATGGTGGGGCCGAACCTCGACCGGGCGCGAGAACTTTTCGGTACTGCGGCAGCCGCCGAGGAAGTCGTTCTGCATCCCGTCGGGATCCGGGACGCCCACGATATCAAAGCGTCCTTTTGTCTCCTTGACCCCAAACACGATCCAGCCGCCGGCGGTGTTGGCGAACGCGGAGACGGTGGTATAGGCGGTCTTGGGCACGCCGCCCGTCGCCTCCTTCACCTCGAAGTCGTCCCACTCGATGCCGCGCAGGCGTTCGAGCAGGGTGTCGCGATCAAGTGTCATCGATCGTGCAGAGCGGTTAGCGCATCGGGGTTGGCCGCGACAATCCGCAGCAGCGCCCTGGCCGGACCCGCTGGACGCACGCGGTGCTGCTCCCAATTCTGTAGGGTCTTGGGCTTGACGCCAATCAGATAGGCGAAACGCATCTGGCTGAGCCCCGTGCGCTCACGGATCGCCTTGACATCGGGCTCCGGAAACTCACGGACGCGTACCCCCGGCACGGCTTCGCCACGCAGGTGCCGCCCCATGTCACGGACACTGTCCAGCAGTTCTTCGAATGGTTTGTGATCCATGGTCCAGCTCCGAATCGATCGTCGTACCGGAGATAAACCGCCAGCCCCGGCAAACATCATAAGCGGAGAGTATACGCGAGAAGCGGAGTTCCTGGCCCTGGCGCGTGCTATCCTCCAATGCATGCAATCCAATATCAATAGGTGAACTCATGGCGAACTTGAGTGTCCGCGGGCTTGATTCCGAGACGGTCGCGACGCTGAAGTCGATGGCCAGCGCGGAGGGCTCCAGCGTGAATGCCCTGGTGTTGCGGCTGATCGGTCAGGGGTTGGGCAAACTGCCTCGTCAGATCAAACGCCATCACGATCTCGATGCGCTGATGGGCGCCTGGTCCGCCGAGGAAGCCGAGGAAGCCGAGGAATTCGACACAGTGTGCCGCGATTTCGAGCAGATCGATCCAATGTTGTGGAGCAAGACGCTTGCGCCCGATTCTCATTGATACGAATGCCTATGCCGCGTTCATGCGCGGCGATCCGGAGATCGGGCGTGTGGTCACCTACGCCGAGCGGCTGTGTCTTTGCATTACGGTTCTGGGCGAATTGCTTGGCGGCTTTACCGCGGGTGGCCGCGAGGCCAGGAATCGTGCCGAGCTGGCCCACTTCATGGCTTCACCGCGCGTGGCGCTACTGCCGATGACGACCGACACGGCTGATCGCTACGCACTGGTTTATGCGGGTTTGCGTCGTCGGGGGCGACCGATTCCGTCCAACGATCTGTGGATCGCCGCCAGTGCGCTGGAGCATGGAGCCAGCGTGATGACCCTTGACGAGCATTTTGATCAGGTCGAGGGGTTACGTGTCGGCAGACGGCTGGACGATTTTCTGCCCTGAGCGACCTACCCACTCTTCTCGATCACGAACCGCACCCGCGCCACGTCCTTGCCCTTGGTCAGCTCGGCGACGAAACCCTCGAAGCGCTGCTTGATCTCAGCCACCGTGCAGGGCGCGCCGCCGTCGGTGAGCGCCGAGAGCAACCGGGGCTCGGTGAGGACGATCCGCTCCAGCCCGCTGAGGATCTCCTGCAGGGCCTTGACGAAGGCGGGACTGATCGGGTTCGCGAGCTGTCCGCTGGCGAGGACGCCTGCACCGCCGCGCGACCTTCAGGGCTACTGGCCAGCTCGATGTTGTTGGCGACGGTCGGATCCTGCAGGTTGGTGAGCAGGGTCTTCGTCCAGCTCCGCACCAGATCGTCGAGCGCGGTATCGAGTTGGGAGATCCGGTCGCCGGCCGTGGTCCCCGACAACGGCTCCTCGACCGGACGGAAGGTGCAGTGGGGACAGACGGCGTCCGTGTCCAGCTCCTGCTTGGTGAGACTGAAACAGGTCTTCAGACCGAAAAGGCTGTTTTGGTAATCCTTCAGCTGTTGGGCTGGCATCATCTCGACGGTCGCGAGCTGTTGCAATTGCTTGAGCCGAGGATCCTGTCCGAGGCGGGCCTTGCGCTGATCGTCGGTCGCCCCGAGACGCAGCCGGGCGTGACGGTCGAGGTAGACATCCTGGTAGGCGGTCTTGAGCTGAGCGAGCGTCTGGCCGAGTGTGCGCTGAAAGCTTGAGTCGGCGCGGTGCTTGGGACTGGTGATCTTCGCCATCAGCTCCCCGCGACGCTCGCGCATCCGGTCGATCCAGGGGTGACCGGCCTCGAGCACCGCTTCCGCCTTGCCGAGATAAGCGGTGGTGGGGCCGACCTGCGCGACGAGCTGGAGCAGTTCCTCGACCTCGCGCACGCACGCGAGACCCGACGGCTGGGCCTGGATCACCGTCGCGTCATGCGGAAAACTCTTGAGCTTGCCGGCGGTGTTGAAGGCTTGCAGGGATTCGAGAAAGCGCTTCAGCTCGCTCAGAGTCTGTTCAGAAAGTTTATCTAGTGCCTGACCGAAAACTCCGAACTTGACCGCAGTCGGGGGCAATTGATTGCCCCTGGCGAAACGTTTTTCTTGAGTCAGTCCTGGTTGGAACGCCGAGCGCACCGCCGAATGAGAAAAATTCTCATCATGGCCCTCGCGCAGACACACGCCTCCCTAGAATCCCCCACGCGACGCGATCAATGGGGTTAAGCAGCTCGCCGTTGCCGACGCCGTTCCTGTTCGGCCTCCGCTGCCAGCAGGATGGCACCGAGGTGGTGAACGTTGCGCGCGACCACCGCCATGGCCACAGACCGTTTGAACCCGTCCAAGCCGTGGTCGGGGCAAAGGTCGAGCCCATGCGCCTCCAAGGCGTTGATGGCCGACTCCACCGCGCTGTGGCGCTGGCGCAGGCGGATGAAGCGCGGGTCGTGCTCGCGCTCCCACTCGGCGGCCGACCGCTTGCCCTTCTTGGGCAACACGGGTAACGCCACGACCTGAGGCAGTTGCCGTTGATTGGCCGGGCTGTGAAAGCCTTTGTCGAAGCTGACACTGTGAATCTCGGGGAAGCGGACGCCGATCGCCGTCACGAAGGGGACCGCGATCTGATCGTCGGTGGTCTGTTCCATCACCTGATGGTGCAGGATGAACCCATGCTGATCTTCGCCGATCGCCACCCGCAGCCCCAGTTCGACCGCCACCCCGGCCTTGCCTTTGCTGATCCATTCAGTGTGCGGCTGGAAGATGGAGAAGACCTTTTCGCCATGGGGGATACGCTCGCCTTCCAGGAGGCGGCGGCGGATGTGATCGATCTGGCGCGCGCCGTGGGCCAGATAGGCGTCCAATGGAGCCAATTGGATGTCGGGCCGATGGGCCTCGAGCGCGAGCTTGAGGCGGGTCAGGCGGGCGCGCTCCAGGAACGATTCGGCGAGTACCAGATAGTCGCCGCAGGCCTGCGCGATCTCGGTCTGACGGGCCTCCCGCTTGGCCTCGTCCTGAGCGGTCGAGCGCTTGAGTTGCTGGACCCGCCGATACGCCTTGTTCAGGCAGCGCAGATTGTAAGCGCTTTGGCGCCAGTCACTGAAGGAGGCCTGTTCGCACAGGTCAGCACTGGTCTCGATCGCCTTGCGCACGGCATCGGCCAGCAGATTGAGGTCGGTGGGAAAGTGTACGTCAGTCTCCACCACGAAGGAGTCAACGCGCACCGCGAGGGTGTCGTCCAGGCTTTTTTTTAGCAAAACGTGACCGGCTCGGACCACTTCCTGGTTGATCCGATCCAGCACCTCGGGGGTGAACAGGCGCAGGTTGTCCTTCAGCGTCTGCAACGCATAACGCGTGTCGTCGGCCCAATCGCCGTGGCCGAGCATCTGGCGGATGGTCGCATGCTGGTTGGCCAGTTCCTGGATCCGATCGTAGTCGGCATTCAACCCCAGACGCAGCGTGCCCAGCACCAGAATGCGCCACTGAAGCATTCCGGGGCGGCCGGTGTCCGCGCTGACCGTGCCGTTGGCGTCGGCCCGTTCAGGCAGCACCTCCGCGAGGATGGCGAAGACGCGCTCACGCACCGCCGCTTCGGTATAAATGAACTGCAGACCCCGCAGGAGGCGCGGAATATCGTCACGCGACTTGAGGTCGAGTTCAATGGCGGCGATGTCCTGTTCGCCGAGTTGGAATTGGGGGTCGATGATCTGGCGCATAGCGGGAAACGAAGCACGAAGTTTTTTGCAATTCAGCCCGCCGCACGATAGCCACGGACCGGAATTTCAGCGGTCGAAACGAATCATCAATGGGTTACAGTCTATTTCTGGCCCCATTGTATGGTGAGTTTACGCAATCTTCGACCAAGGGGTTCGATTATAACCTATTGTTCAATAAGTTAAACCTGGTTATCGGTCAGGCACTACTTACCTGATCCTCAAAAGAAAATCAGGCGCGGACAAATCTACCAGCAAAATGGCCAATTTCAAAGGGGTTGGTTTTCGATTGTTAAAGAGCTTTTTCAGGTTCATCGGGCGGCAGAAAACTGACTAATCGCAGACCATCGAAATCGACCGGGATGCGCCGATTCTTTCCGACCGTGAGAAAATCGTAGCCCGATTCCGTGTTCGTATTCCAAGCAATAACGGCGTTACCCTCCTCGACACCCTCCAGCACCTGACCCCAGATGAACTCGCGCAGCCGCTTGGAGGGATTGCCGATATAGACGCCGGCGCGAATTTCCAGCAGCCACACCGCGAGCCGTCCGCGCAGACGGGGCGGGACGTTTTCAGTGACGATGACCAGCATCGCCCAGATTCTCCGTGTCCTTGATGGCAGGGGCGACCGATTCCTTGGGCGGCTTGGGCGGTTCCAACCCGCCCGCGGAGAGCACCTCCTCGATCATCGGGATGATCTTGCCGAGCAGTTTGGTTTCGCGAAAGACATCGCGGCAGGCCAGCCGGACCTGGCGTTCGGCTTGGGACTGGGGCGGATTTTTGGCCGCGATCTTGAACGCGACCGGAACCACGGTCTCGAATTTGACGATGTCCGCGATGTCGTAGACGAACGACTGCGGTTTGCCGGTATGGATGAAACCGACCGCAGGGGCATAACCGGCGGCCAGAACGGCGGCCTCGGTGATACCGTAGAGACAGGCGGTCGCCGCCGACAGGCAGGTGTTGGGGAGATCGCTGCTGTCCCAATCCGTGGCGTCATAGCGGCGACCATGCCACTGGACGCCATGGCGTTTAGCAAGATTGTCGTAGGTCTTCTTGACGCGCGCCCCTTCGATGCCACGCAGTTGCTCGACACTGCGCCGTTCGGGCGGTGCTTCGCCGAACCTCAATTCGTACATTTTGCGCACCACTTTGAGCCGCGCCTGATCGTCGAGGGCGAGTTTGGCCTGATAGAGCAGGCGGTCCGAGCGGGCGCCACCGGGTTGACCGGAGGCATAAAGCCGCACGCCGGCCTCGCCGACCCAGACCAGCAGAGTGCCGACCCGTGCCGCCAGCGCCGCCGCCCGATGGGAAACGCGGGTGCCGGGTTCGAGCATGATGCTGCCGATGGGGATGTGGGTGCGCACGCCGGTCTTGTCGATGACGATGAAGGCGCCGTCGAGCACGTCGATTTCGCCGTACTCGATGAAGATCATCGAGATGCGTTCTTTCATGGCGATGGGTTTGAGTGGGGGGAGCATGAGGTACGTCCCTGTTGGATGAGGTCATTTGTTCAGGCTGTCCTGCCGCGCTTGCAGTGACCAGTTCATAGACACTTCATCGCGTCTTCCGAACTCATCGCGCAACGGAACGAATCAGGCGGCGACTTCGATGTAGTCCACGCGACTTTCCGGGATTGGCGGCGGGAGACCATCTTCGCGCAACCCTTCCAGATGAAACGCGATCGCGTCGCGCATCTCTCGCTCCGTCTCCTCGACGCTGCGGCCAGTGGCCACGCAGCCGGGTAAATCAGGGGCATAGGCGGAGTAATTGTCTCCTGCCCGTTCGATCACGATGGCATAACGCATTGCTTGTCCTCATTTCCAGCCGGCTTGTTTGTCGATGCTGTTCAAGGTGCCTGGAGCCAGTTCATCGCTTGGTTTTCCTGGCACAGTGACACGGCCGGCACTGGTTCAGCTTAGTTTTACTAGCAACTCATTGATCATGCGGCCAAAATACAAGTGCCGGCCGATTTCCGGAAATGTAAAACCTGTTCCCATGAAAGCCCTTGATCCAAGATGCCTAATGCCACGGCTGGAACTTGC
>NZ_CAIPNF010000272.1 GCF_903866365.1 uncultured Thiocystis sp. | reverse complement strand
GCAGGGTCAGTCTGAATTCGCGACCCGCGTCCGGGCCGGCGATCAGATCCAGCTCGATGCGATCCAGCGTGATCTTGTGTTCGGCCCGTGCGGCGACGGGCATGACCTGGGTGGCGGCGGGATCCGGATGAGGCATCGGGTATCCAGAGGCTCTCGGCGATTTGATCTGGATCGGATCTTAAACCGCATCCAGGGTGGTGTGCGTCGTTTTCCAACGATCTGGACCGGGCGACCAACATCAGTTTTGTTTATGCGGCGCCTGGGTCGCATTGGCCTCTCGCCACACATCTTCGCGCCAGCCACTGACGAGCATCAATGCCATTCGCCCCGATCCCCGTTAGCGTCTCCGGTTGCGTCGCCGTGCCATTCTGCACATGCGATTGCGAACCGCCAAGAGAGGACAGTCGATCTATGTCAAATTCACCCTTCGATCTCAACGAAGATGCCGCTTATCGGCAGTGGCGCGAGCATAAACTCGCCACTGCCCCGACCGACCTGGGTGCGCTGATCGTCGAGATCGGCGATCCCCGCCGACTCACTCCCGTCCAGCACGCCGCTATCCTGGAGCGCTGCCGGCTGGTCAACATGGCGATCTATGTCGGCAGCACCGGGGACGATCCGGATAAGTCCATCCCGACCGCGTTGGGTGCCAGTTTCGGACTGCATCGTCTCGACCACAACCCCGGTGCCGACGAGGACGCCATTACCTCGCTGACCGTTCAGACCGACGCCCGGCACGAGAACTACATCCCCTACTCCAACCGCCCGATCGCCTGGCACACGGACGGTTATTACAACCGCCCCGAGCGCCAGATCCACGGACTCCTGCTGCACTGCGTCCACCCCGCCGAGCAAGGCGGCGAGAACGCGCTGCTCGATCATGAGATCGCTTACATCCTCGTGCGCGACCGCAATCCGGACTATCTCCGCGCCTTGATGCACCCGGACTGCATGACCATCCCCGCCAATCGTGTCGATGGCGTGGAACTTCGTCCCGACCAATCCGGCCCCGTGTTCTCGATCCGCCCCGATGGCCGGTTGCACCTGCGCTATACCAACCGCGCGCGCAACATCGTCTGGCGCGACGATCCCTTGACCGCGGAGGCCGTCGCCTGTCTCAAGGAGGTTCTTCATGCCGACTCGCCCTGGCATTTCCTCGGGCGGCTCGAAGTGGGCTGGGGGCTGATCAGCAACAATGTCCTGCACACCCGCACCGGCTTCACCGATGGCGCCGTCCCGCGTTTGCTGTACCGGGCGCGGTATTACGATCGGATCGCCGGGAGCTGAAGTAGATCCGTCGCCAGGCGCGATTAGCTACCCGCCGGCTGGCCTTGCGATCGCGGGTTAGCGCCAGAATGGCCAACGCCTTCCTGCCGCCGCTCAAGGTACTGTAGCGAATGGCGCCCAGCCCCCGCGACCACTCCAGAAGCCGCTGTTGCTCGGCCGGTGGAAGACGCAGCAACGCTTGTATGATCGCGGGTTCGGCTGCGGTTTTTTGCACTTCGGACACGGATCTTTCATCTTCAAGGCGTTGCAACCGACCGGACAAATGGCCTGCCGACGTCACGGTCTCAGCGTTGGCAATGGGTTTATGGATCGTTTTCACTTCGCCATCGATGACAGGATTCCCGCCCGAATCGGGCGGGGCCTGTCGTTGACGAGGCGGGGAGCGATCGGCGACTTCAGCGGATTAACCCGTGAGCGCGGCGAACACCGCCGGCAGTCGCTCGGGCAGGCGCTGGATATGGTCGACGATGGAATAGCTGTTCTCGCCGAAGATCCGGGCGACATAGCGGTCCGCCTGGGGGTCGAGCGTCAGGCAGTAGGTGTGGATGCCGAGCATGCGCAGATCGTCGACCGCTTTCTTGGCGTCGTGGCGCAGATACTGCGGATCGCGCTCGTCGATATCGGCGGGTTCGCCGTCGGTGATGACCAGCACCAGGCGCTTTTTGGCCGACTGCTGGGTGAGATGCCAGCCGGCGTGACGCAGCGCGGCGCCCATGCGCGTGGAGAGCCCGCCCTTCATCCCGGCCATGCGCGACTTGGCGTGATCGTCGTAGGGCTGATTGAAATCCTTGAAGCGGTAGTACTGGACATCGTGGCGACCGTCCGAGGCGAAGCCGTGGACGGCGAAGTTGTCGCCGATGGAGTCGATCGCCCAGGCCAGCAGGCCGGTGGCTTCGCGCGTCAGGTCGAGGATGCTCGGGGCGTCCGCGTAGCCCGGTTCGCCCTCGGCCACGCCGACCTTTTCGTTGGTGGACTGCGACAGATCCATCAGGACCACGAGCGAGAGGTCGCGGATGTGGCGGTCGATGCGGATGTTGATGCGCGGGTCGGGCATGACGCCGCGGCGGATGTCGATCATGGCGCGCACGGCGGCGTTCAGGTCCAGTTCCTCGCCTTCCTCGTAGCCGCGCCGACGGACGATGCCCTGGGGTTGCATGGCGTCGATCAGATGCCGGATGCGGCTCGCAACCGGTTTGTGTTTGGTCAGGATCTCGTCCATCCGCTCCGGGTCGCCACGGCCCTGGCGGCGCTCGATGACGGTCGCCCAATCCGGACGATAGAGCTGAACGTGGTAGTCCCACTCCTGATAGTGATAGGGGTCGGAGACCGGTTCCTTGCCCTCCAGTTCGTTGATGGTGCAGCCTTCCTGGTCGAGCCAGAACTCGGTCGAGAGGGTCCAGATCTCCTGGGCGTCGTCGCCGGCCAGTTCGCAGTCCAGTTCATTGACCATCTCGATGACGCTGACGTTGCGCCGGACCTGCTGCTGGGAGACCGGGAGATAGTCGGTCCCGCGCGTGAGGAAAAGATTCTCGTCGAACGCCCAGATAGAGCGGTTATCGTCCCGGTAGGGCAGGGGCCAGGACTCCAGGATGCGCACGCTCGGCAGCGGAACGACCTGGAGAACCCGGTTGTAGAAGGTCACGCCGGCGTCCCAACTGATGCGGTTGTCCTCGCCGCGCTCGGCGAAGACGCGCCGAAAGTCCTCGGCGCTCTCGTTGATCAGCGGATGGGCGTCGCGATAGTCCGCGTCGAGCAGCGCCTGGGCCAGACGCATCATCAGATCCATCATCGGATGACGGTCACCTTCGTCGTCGGCGCCGCCTGGCGGTGTCGTGAAAAATTGTAGCCAGAGTTTTTTCAGGCCGGGAAATTCGCGGATGGCCAGATTCTCGACGCGCGCATCCTCGAAGATCCCGATGAAGGCCATCTGCGCCTGGCTCAGCTGTTCGGCGCTGAGCGGCTGGGTGGTGTAGACCATGTGCGCGGCGCAGTGGGCGGCGGCGGCGCGATAGAGTTCGATTCCGGCGATGCCGCGCCAGGGGTCGAAGGCGTCGGGCAGATGGATCTGGAAATCCTCGACGAAGGGCTTCAGGCCCTGGCGCGATTCATAGTCGCCGGAGGTCGGGCGCATGAAGAAGGCGCGCGCCCAGAGCGCGCGCAGATAGAAATTGAGCCGGCGCTGGTTGTCGACGAAGAGGGTACCGCGACGTTCCTTCTGGAGCACCGATCGGGAGGACTCGGTCTGGAGTCCGAAATAGGCCATCTGTCCGTCCAGATCCCGCGCATGCGCCTGCGCGCCCCAGAGCGCCCAGCGGCGCAGCCCGCCGAGCGTCAGCTTGGAGAGCAGTTCGTCCATGTTCTCCATCATCGGGCGCAGACCGCGCGGGGCCTTGCCGGCGAG
>NZ_CAIPNF010000271.1 GCF_903866365.1 uncultured Thiocystis sp. | reverse complement strand
TCAGCGGTCGAAACGAATCATCAATGGGTTACAGCCTGTTTCTGACCCTATCGTACGGTGATTTCACACCATCTTCGACCAAGGGTCCAGATCATAACAGATTGTTTTTATAAGACGAAACAGGTTATCGTTCAGGCACTAAATAGGCGTCGAAGCGCGCCAGACGCGGTTGGCTTGCCAAGCCGCTGTAGAGGGTCTTCTTGCGTTTGGCGAGATCGCGCACCAGCGCGGTGGCCTCCACCGAGAGTTGGAATTGCGCGATGAACCGCTCCACGGTCGCGCGCGGCAGCCGAAACCCGCAACCAGGCGCGCGGCAGTCGAACACGACCGCGCTGCCCGAGAGCGTGGCCCGTCCGCACGCCGGGCATTTCCCCAATGCCTCGCGCGGATCGTGCGTCGCGATGAACTGGGACAGCGCCTGCGCGCTGGTCTGCGCCGCCGCCGGCAGCGCGATCCCCTGGCGCTCGGCGACCTGCCGCGCCAAGGCCAGCGCCGCCTCGCTCGGGGGACGCGCGCTGGCGTCCCGATAGCCCAACGTCGTTTTCAGCGCCTCGATACGCTGCACGTCGTCCCCGATTAGCGCGTCCCGCTCCAGTTCGGCGCGCTCGACCGCATCCAACGCTTGTTCCAGGGTGCAGGCCGATTCGACCGCATTCAGCCAGGGCACCTGACAGGTCAGCCAGGCGTCGACCTCGATGCCCAGCGCGGTCGGACGCAATTGCCCCGCGCGCGCCTCCACATATCCCTTCGCGGTGAGCGAACGCACCACCGTGTCGAGTGTCGACGGACGCGCGAGACCGTGCTGATCGAGCGTGGTCAGGAATCGACCCACGCCATAGCGCGGCGGACAGCGGTTCTCGACGCGCTGGGGGAACAGCCGTTCGATGCGCAGACGGTCGCCCATCGCCAACTGCGGAAGGCGTACCGTCGGGGGCGGCGTCGGCTGGGTTTCGTCGGGTTCGCCCGACTGCCCGGCCTCCGTGTCGAGATGCTCCCAGCCCTCGAACAGACAGTTGTTGGCGCGCACCCGGAAGCGTTCGCCATCCGCATCCACTTCCAGCACCGAGGCGTCGTAAACCGCATCGACCATCTGCGTTTGCAGCGTGCGTCGCCAAATGAAGTCATAGAGCGTCGCCGCGTCCTCCGACAGCGATTCCGCGACCGCCTTGGGCCAGGCGCTCGGCTCGAACCGCACGGGACGAATCGCCTCGTGCGCCCCCTGCGTCCCGGCTCGATTGGGGTAGACACGCGGTTGCGTCGCCACCAGATCCGGGTCCAGATGCGCGGCCAACAGCGCGATGATGCGTCCGGCAGCCTCGGTGGACAGCGCGTGACTGTCGGTGCGCGGGTAGGTGATCAGGCCGGTGCGACCGGCGGGCAGATCGACGCCTTCGTAGAGTTCCTGCGCCAGTTGCATCGTGCGCTCGGGGGCGAACCCGAACAGATAAAAGGCATTGCGCTGCAAGCGCGCGGTGGTCAACGGCGGATAGGGCGCGACATCGCGGCAGGCACGACGCAGATCGCAGACTTGGAAGATCGCGTTCGCCACCTGCCGTTCCAGCGCCTCGGCCTCGCTCGCCCGATCCCGCTTCTGGGTGTGCAACAGGCGCAGCGTTTCCCCCGCCACGCCAACCTCCACCGCCACGCGCCAGTGCGTCTGCGGCACGAAGGCGTCAATGTTCCGCTCGGCTTCCGCGAGTAGCGCCAGCGCCGGGGCAATCACCCGACCGATCCCGCGCGGCAACGCCGGACATCCTTGGCGCTTGAAATCCCAGGCCAGTACCTGACTGAGCGGATAACCGATCGCGCGATCCACCAGCCGCCGGGCAATCTGCGCCTCCACCCGCGCGGCGATCACGGGGCCGCGCTGTTCGTCGATCGCGGCAAAAATCGCCGCCGGCGCGATCTCGCGAAAGACGATCCGCCGGTACTCGGTCAACCCGGCATCGCGCACCACATCGGCGGCAATCTTCTCGCCTTCGCGATCCGGGTCCACGCCCAGAAACACGGTATCTGCCTGCTTGGCCAGCGCGAGCAGTTCCTTTAGCCGCGTCTGGCCCGCCGGCGAGACCGTCCAGTCGGCCACGAAGCGACCGTCCTCCTGGACCATGCCCAAACGCTCCTTGGGCAGATCGCACAGGTGCCCGCCCGTCGCGCGCACCGTCCAGCATTCTTCGGTAGGGCGCGCGCGCAGGTCATGTTCGATGGTGGCCGCTTTCGCGGGCGATTCGACGATCAGCAGGCAGTTGGGCATCGCGACGACTCAGGCTTCCTGGCGCAGCAGCAGGTCGGCCACGACGCTTTCGCGCGTGGTGAAAAAGCGTTCCCAGTTCAGACAGGCTTGCGCTTCGAGGGTCCACCCCATGCCGGTCGCGTGATCGAACACCGCAAAGAAACGCGGCAACGTCTCGATCGAGATCGGACGCGCCGCAGTCCAGTCCCCGGACTCGGACGGGGAATCCGCTTCCCACGCGAGCGACCACGCGACAATCGGGTACTCTTCTTCCCAGATCCCGGCGTCGTTTCGATGCGCCGTGAGCAGGACAAGATTCGGATGCGGATTCGGAATCAGCGTTGGCATGCGTCTCGATCTCCAGACAGATTGGTTTTGAGGACGGTCAGGGTCATCCGGTTGAACGCTTTGCCGGTCTTGCTGGTTTCCTTGCCGCCGAAGGTCAGACTCAGCAAATCCCCCAGCGCGGCCTGTTGCGTGCGAAGCTGGTCTTTTAGCCAGGGCGTGAGCCACGTTGCGATGATGACCGGCGCGTCGTTGACGTCGTTGATCGGCGTCTGGACGAGCATTTGCGGCTGATCGCCAAACGGCCCCTGCGACTGACGACTGCCGACGATGCGCCCTTCCAGGCAATCGCCCGGTGTCGGTTTCCACACCTGAATCTGCACGTCGAGCGCCGCTTTCGCGCGCAATCGCGCAATCGCGCCAACTCGGATACCGCAATCGGTTCCAAGTCGCTCGCCTGGGCAAGCGCCTGGCGGTCCGGGGCGGGAAGGGGCGCCAAGGCGCGTTCGGCAGACGCCGCGCGACTCAACGGCGTCTCCCTGTCCAGGGGCGACAGCGATGGTTCGGGTTCAAACATGGGCATCCTCCACGGGGGGGTCGCCAGCCAAGGCGTCTAACGGAATCGAATGCCACAGGATCCGTCCGCTGTCGGCATGGATCACGCGCACGGTGTCGCCGCCAATCCCATCGCCAAGCGCGTCGATCTGTCTGGCAACGGCAATGGCCTGTTCAAGACCGGGATAGAGGCGTCCGAAGGCGTCCGGCGGCAACCAATCCAGGTCGCTTCCCGGAGGGCGGTCGAACGCGATTCGGTAGCCCGTGCCGATCGGCTCAGGATCGGTCGCGCGCGGGACGCTCGTGTGGCGGACAGGAAATGCGCTCATGACGTCGGCGCTTCGGAGGTCGCGGAAAAGGCCGCCGCCAACGGCAGGTCTAACTGGCTCCAGGTCGCATCGCTGTCAGGGTCTTGCGGATCCTGCCCAAAATGCGCCCCTTGACGTTGCGCGTCGGCGAGGCGCGTCGTGGCGATCGTCACGTAGGCCGGTTCGCGTTCGATGCCAATAAAGCGAAAACCTTGGCGCAGCGCGGCGACGCCGGTGGTGCCTGATCCCATGAAGGGATCGAGGACGAGGCCGCCGGGCGGGGTGACGAGGCGGCAGAGATAGGCCATCAAGGCTTGCGGCTTGACCGTGGGATGTCCGTTGCCTTCGCCGCGATCCGACCGACTCGCCTTGGCGCAGTAGAAGAAGCGAGCGGCAGAGCCTTGATCGCCATCGGTTGATTCTGGCGGCGCGGCGCGAGCACCAAACGCATGCTTTGTTTTGCTGGCGGTGCGCTGGTGGTGCGGCTGGAGGCTGCCGCTTTTCGTCTCGGGAAACAGCGCCACCACGTCCTCCGACCCGTCGTGGATGAGGTTGGCGGGGAAGCGGCCTGATGACGGAACAAACTCGGCGTGCCTTGTCTTTTGAGTTAGGCCAACGTCATGACGATGATTGCCTCCCTGAACAACCTGCAACTTCCGGTAGTCCTCGCCGCTCGGAATCCTCGACCCATCGATATTCAACCCCCCGCACCCATGCGCGAGCACGTTCGCGGCGATGGTTTTCTCGGAAAGCGGTTTGCGCGCGAGCGCAATCGGCTCGAAGGCAGGTTTTAAGGCGCTGCCCCAGCCGTTCCATTGGCGAGCGGCGTCGCTGGATGGAGCGGTGGCATCCGGTCTGGATGCCGATCCAAAGGCGTTGACATTCGCTTTGCCGTTGACAGCGGCAAAACGATTCGGGCCGATGACGTCCCGTTCGGCTCCAGCCGCCTTGTCGATCGCCTTCGAAATATCTAAACTTTTCGGAAATCCCTGGCCGTACAGCCAGCCCACGGTATCGCGAAGCTCAAACCCGGCATCCTCGATCGCGCACCACAGGCGGTGATGCGTGCGCGTCCCGCCGAACGCCAGCAGGTGGCCGCCCGGTTTCAGAACGCGCAGGCATTCGACCCAGATGTCAGGGTCGGGAAGCGCGCCATCCCATGCCTGGCCCATGAAGCCGCCGCTCGTGCCGATGCGCGACCGACCGGCAGGGCGTTTGAGATTGCGCGAATTCGCGCCAGTCCCGCCTTTCTTCTGAGCGGTCAGGGCATACGGGGGATCCGTCACCACGCTCTCCACGCACCCATCCGGCAACCCGCGCAGCACCTCCAGGCACTCCCCCAGGTAAAGTGTCGCGTCGCCGATCGCGATCACGCGAGAGTCTCCCGGTGCGCCAGCGGCTGCCGCATCACCTCGATCACGCGCTCGACACCGAACCGCTGGATCAGCGTTTGCCGGGCCTCGTCCAAGTCGCACCCTGGCGCGATCAACGTCAACCACTCGGTAGGACGATCCGTGACGCGATACCGGTAGACGCGCAGCGCATTCGTGGCTTGACGCTCGGCCTGCGCCCTCGGTTGGCCAGCCTCGAATTCCAGGATGGCCGCGCGTTCGTCGCGCGCTTCCTGAAGATCGCGACGCTGTGCTGGCGTGAGCGGCGGGAATGCCTCGTTCACGCCAAGACCTCGTGGCGTAGCAGCGGGCGCGGGACGACCTCAAGCAGTTGTTCGACACCGAATTGCTCCAGGAGAATGCGCCGCGCCTCGTTCCACTCGCGATCCGGCGCGATCAAAATCTGCCAATCGTGGGGACGCTCCGCAACACGATATTGGTAGACGCGAACGTCCTTCAGCGCTTGGGACTCGGCGTCGAGCGTCGAGTACCCTCCCAGGAACTCCAGAAGGGCCGCCCGTTGATTGAGGGCAGACTGAATGTCGGTGCGCTGCTCCAACGTGAGCGGCGGTTGCCGCGATTCCCGCCACCACGTCACGATGCCCGCGACCAGCGCTCCCGCCTGGCGCCGTTGCGCCGCCGCATTCGCCAGTTCCGCTTCCTCCTCGGGATGCACAATCACCCCCGCCTCGACCAAGACCGCCGGCATCGTCGCGTGACGCAGCACCGCCAGGCGGTCAAAGGCATCAATCCCACGCTCCGGGTCGAGCCATGGACGATGCTCGCCATCGATGTCCTCGGCGTGATGCCCCGTCGCCCGATACCCCCGCATTTGCAGACTGTCGCCCAGATGCTCCGCCAGACGCCGACTCCGCGTCTCCCCACACGACTGGTCCCGGCTGATCAGCAGCGAATATCCCTGAGCATGACGCGAGTATCGAAAGGTTTTCCCGTGCTTGTGGACCTCGGTGAGATAACTCGGCTGCACGCTGTCGTGATGCACCGAAATCAGCAGGTCCGCTCCCAGTGCATTGGCCTGTTCGGCGCGCTCGCGGGGTGTCCAGGGCTTGCGCGTGTCGTGACCGCCCGGAGCCAGCAGCAGGATCGGCTGAAAACCCGGTTGCAATGCAAACGCCTCCACCAACGCATTGGAGAGCGTGCGATTGAACTCGTACTCCGGTACGCCGCTCGCACTGATCGCGCCAGGCGAGGCCGGCGAATGCCCGACATCGATCGCCACCATACAGGGACGCTCGCCGGCCAACGCCGACGGCGATGGAAGCCCCGCTCCGAGGATGCCCAGCCACAGCATCCGGGCAATTCGATTGAGTCCGCGCAATGGAACACTCCGACATTGATTGATTGACATCCGAACGCGAGACGCGAGACGGAAGAGGTAAAGCTCGCGCTTTAGCGACTGGAAAATAACAGCTTGCCGGTCGGCGAAAGATTGGGTGCAGGGACGCTGCCCGTCTTTTGCTCCAAGAGGCGTCGCTCGCAGTGCACCGAATGCGTTTCGTTTTCGCAGAAGGTCACAACCCAATTCTCTTTAATCACCTCGGACTGGCCCCGAAAGGCGTTGAGGAAGGCGCATTGCTTGAAGAGCGGGCAGACTGTCGACATCGTGTTTCGGATCTCGCTTCGGTTCGGTTGATTCGGATACCCGAATTGACATCGGGAAGAGTTCAATGCTTGCGTGTCAGCGAACGTCAGCGCGTCCACTCGTCCGGCGCGTCGGATGATGCGTCGTGTTCTTTCGCGCCACGGTTGCGGTCGAATTCCTCGCTGATCAGCCTGAAACGCATCCGAATGTGACTGATGTGCGATTGAATCGTCCGCAGCCGCGCGAATTGCGGTTCATAGACTTGAACGAGGTCTTTCTCCCAACCCGTGAGACGACCGAAACTGCTCATCGGATATTGCTGGCTCACCCGTCCGTCCTGGCCCTTGCCGCGCTTGAGATAGAGCGTGCGCCGCTTCGCGTGGACCCGATACCACTCGATCTGGAAGATGCCCGGTCCGCCCGCCGCCGTGCTTCGGGTCCGCAACCCGATCGTCCCCCGTTCGCTGGGATGACGCGCCCGTTGTTCTCGCAGCATCGTCTCGGTATAGGTCCGTGCGAAATCGTCGGCCTCCTCGCGCAGCGCCAGCAGGATGTCCAGTGTGCGTTCCTGAAACTCGGCCTGGAGATCGGCGAGCGCGTGTCGTGCCCAGGTCAGCCGCGTGTCAAGTCCGTCCGGCCATGTTTCGTCGTTCAAACGTACCTCCCCATTTCCACCTATATTGACGCACCCCCATTTCCACCCGGCCTTTTTGCCGCCCCCCATTTCCACCCTACTGCATGGGTGGAAATGGGGGGTTCCTCCACCCAAAGCGTCCCGGCGCGAGATCCGATCCGGCCCGCCAGTCGACGAAAGACGCGGGCGAGCGCCCGCTGTCCTAGGGGGCAACCGCCGCGCCGCTTCGCTTTCAGAAAGGCGAGCAACCGTCGCGACAACCCCGAATCGCGTTCCCGGCCAGGTCGCCGATCGGCATCGTTGGCGGTGGGCGAGTAGCGCACGCACCGTTCCAAACGGTCGGCGATCGGTTCGTACCGGAGCGAGACCAAGGGAAGCTCGCCCCGTGCCGCCGCCAGGCACTTTCCCCACGAGGACAGGTTTAGGCATTGCCGACAGGTCCGCCGGTCATCCGCTCCCAGGGTCGGCACGCCAGGGGCTAGCACGGTCGGCGTGACGGTTCCGGGTCTTTCCATCGTCTTGACGCCTGACTGTTTGCGACGACCGGGTTAATCGATGAAGACCTCTGGCATACGAACGCGCCGGATCGCTATTTCGTTTCATTCATTCCAGGAACGCCGAGTCTATAAAAAAGCAAGCGGTCTGTCTGGTCGAAACGGTTAATGAAATCATTAACCGTTTCGACTGGACAGGGGCCGTTTTCTTGATCACGATGGCGAATGAAAAGCGTGTTTTGAACGCGGTAAAGATCAGCGCGGACAGGTCACGGACAACGCATCGGACAGGCTGCGGACGAGTCATCGCATGGCGTCGCCGTCATAAAAGATGCGTCAACGCCAAGGACAACCGGGACGGGCTAAGGACAACCGGGAACGGGTCAAGGACGGGGCAAGGACGGGCTAAGGACAGCCGGGACGGGTCAAGGACAATCGGGGACGCGCCAAGGACAACCGGGGACGGATCAAGGACGGATCAAGGACAGATCAAGGACAACCAAGGACGCGCTAAGGACGAACTAAGGACGCGCTAAGGACAACCGAGGACGCGCTAAGGACGAACCAGGGCCAGGGCACGGAAGCGAAATCATCTTGACGGACGATAAACCATGATCGGCATTGTTCAAAATGAACTCTCATCCCCTGACGTATTTCTAACCGCCCTGAAAACGATTAGCGAACAGAACCGTTCGGAATTGATGAAGTTCATCGAAACTTATCGAGAATTGATCGCTGAAGGCGTCAAAAACGGGTATTCGAGCGTCGTGATTTTTGACGCATTAAAGTCGTCTGGAACGCCGCCGCCAATGAGCTATCGACAATTCAGGCGCTATGTCAGTCAAATAAAGTGCGACATGGCGTCGACCGTGGCGCTCGCACCCGTCTTGCCATCGTCTTATGCGGTTGTCAGACCCGAAGCGACCCCGATGAAACCGTTGTCCGTTGCCACGAAAAAAACGCGCGAACCGAATGAACCGAACGCGAGCGACGTGCCCGTGTTCAAGCAGAAAACCTTCGAGTGGAATCCGCTCGCGAATCTCGACGATCCGTCTTAGCGGAGTTGAAGCATGGCACTCGACAATCAGACCGGGTTTCTCAGGCCAAGCAATCTCACCGGCAAAGACGCGCCGCAATACGGCGGTCAAGTCAAAATCGGAAATGACGTCTACTGGGTTTCTGGATGGAAACATCTTGACAAAGAAGAAAACGTCTATCTCGCGCTACGATTCAAAAAGAACACCACGTTTCATGCCGCAAAAGCGGCTAAAAAAGGTCGCGTTCGTGACGAATGCTAAACGCCCTTTCTCCTAAACGCTTCACCGGCTTTCCCGATCCATGTTTCCAGAGGTTATACGATGTCGAAACTCTTTATTACTTTACAAGCCAAAGGCGGCGTGGGGAAAAGCTATGTCTCGTCGATCCTGGCGCAATATCTCCAGGACGCCAATCTCTCCGTGCATTGCATCGATACGGATACCACCAATCCGACCTTGCGTCGCTATAAACCGCTCAACTGTCAGTATCTCAATCTCGCGACCGATCACGTCATCAATCCGCGCGCCTTTGACGAACTGGTCGAGATCGTCTCCGGCGCACCGACCGATCGGCACTTCGTGGTCGATGTCGGCAGTAATGGATTTCAGCCGTTCATGGCCTATGCGGTCGAAAACGATCTGTTCGCCGTCTTGGAGGATCTGGGCGTGGACGTGATCGTCAATTCCGTGATCGCGGGCGGCCCCGACGTGGACGAGACCCTCAGTAGCACCATGGCGGTCCTGGAGCACACGCGCGTCTCGACGCTGATCTGGCTCAACGCTCATCTGGGCGCACTGGAATTCAAGCATCGCCCGATCCAGCACCTCGACTTGTTCGACCCGTTCAAATCCCGCATCCTGGGCTGGGTGACGCTGCCGAAATATGCGGCCACGACCTTCGGACAGGACATCGAACACATGCTGAAGGAACGCTGGACGTTCAACGAGACCCTCGAGCGCCTGACGCTGATGCCGCAAATGCGGATTCGAAAAGCCAAGCGCGATCTGTGGTCGCAGTTGGACCAGGTGTTTTTTCCGTTGCCGCAGGCACCGTCCGTCTTCGACGCCCGCGCCAACGCCCAGCGCGATCAACGCCGCAGCGATCGCCGATTAAGCGCCGATCGCCGATCGGCCACGCGCTCCTCGGCTTGGGATTCGGTCTCGATCGGGCGCGGTCAGGCGACGCCGCGCCAACGCCACAAGCGTTCCTTGACGACCTGTCGTCCTAGCTGACCGATCACGCGGATGCGCATCCCGAACGCGACACGCGGTGCGGCGACCGGCGTGTCGTTGTGTATTGGCGCGTTTCTGGGTGCGGATGAATCCGGGTGAGAAAAAGGTTGTCGCCATTGCGCGAGTCCTGTCGGCCGCAGGAGCCCCCGACAGGTATCACGAGCGCAAACGCGACACTCCGGTTGGGCGATCGTCGTCTACAAGCGGCCCCACAGTCCCAGTCGAACATCACATAAATTAAATTTTAGGTTGAGCGTGAGAACGGACATGCGAATCCTCGTCACCTGGATCGGACAAACTGATCTAAACGCTTCAGCGGGAGATGATCGCGCCGGGATCGGTCCTATCGGGCAGGCCGTCACTCAACGCGCTTTCGATCGCGTCGTCTTGCTTTGCAACTACTCAGATCAAACGGCCAAAGGTTATCTAGCTTGGATTAAACAGCAGACACAAGCGAAGATCGAATTAAATTGTGTGGATCTTTCCAGCCCGACGCACTTTGGGGAGATCTACCGGGCAGTGACCGAGAGGGTGGGTCACATTTTGGAGCAGGTCGGGAATACCGCACGTTTGACTTTTCACTTGAGCCCCGGAACCCCGGCGATGTCGGCGGTTTGGATCATCGTTGCGAAGACGCGCTTCGGTGCAGAGCTGATTGAGTCGTCACGCGAGCATGGCGTACGGACGGCGAACATCCCGTTTGATATTTCAGCGGAGTTTATCCCAGAGGTCTATCGCCACGCCGACCACGATTTGGTTCGTCTGGGCGCCGGACTGCCGGATGAGGCGCCAGAGTTCTCCGACATCGTCCATCAGGGACCGGCTATGCGCGAGGTGATTGCCCGTGCCCGACGTGTTGCCCCGCGCACCGTGCCGGTGCTGATCGAGGGCGAAAGCGGTACTGGCAAGGAAATGTTGGCCCGCGCCATCCATCGTGCAAGCCCCAGGCGTGACAAGCCTTTTATTGCCGTCAATTGTGGCGCGGTATCGCGGGAATTGGCGGAGTCGGAGTTTTTCGGTCACCGACGAGGAGCCTTTACTGGCGCAACAAGCGATCGGGTCGGCTATTTTGAGGCCGCCCAAGATGGCACCCTTTTTCTGGACGAGATTGGCGAACTAGGGCTCGACCTCCAGGTGAAACTATTGCGGGTTCTCCAAGAGGGGCAGGTTGTACGGGTCGGCACCACGGCTTCCAGGGCGGTCGACGTGCGCCTCATCACCGCCACCAATCGAACCCTGACCGCCGAGGTAGCGGCGGGGCGCTTTCGGGGCGACCTGTTCTTTCGCATTGCAGTGGCCCTGATCCATCTGCCACCGTTACGCGAACGCCAAGGCGACTTCATGCTCTTGGCCGAGTACCTACTTGACCGCTTCAATCGCGATAGCGCCTCTGATCCAGCCTGGCAGGCCAAGACCATCGCGCCGTCGGCGCTCAACCGACTCGCGCACCATCCTTGGTCCGGCAACATTCGGGAATTGGCCAATACACTGGCGCGGGCAGCCCTCTGGTCGGCGAGTCCAACCATCACCGAGAGAGACATAGAGGATGCTCTGTTGGAATTGCCCTCGGTGAAATCGACAGGAGACGAGATCTTCGGACAGGATGTCGCGCTGGGCATCGATCTGCAACACTTGATGGATCGGCTGGCGAGGCACTATTTGCAGCAGGCGATGAAAATCACCGGCGGCAACAAGACGCGCGCCTCGGAATTACTGGGTCTACCGAGTTATCAGACGTTGACGAACTGGCTCAAAAAATACGACGTGCTCGGGTAAATTTCATCGCCTTCCCGAGCGACCACGTCGAATCGTCTGATTCTTGTCTGCGGTTTTTATCATCGAAGCGGTGTATCACCTCAAGGCGGCTGCTAGCTCACACGACCGTAAAGCTCGGGAGCAACTGATTGCGATCTTGGTGTGCGCCACGTCAGATTCGTTTCCCCGTCACGCGATGGAATTGCCAGTACATCACAACCCAGGACGTCATCGACACAGGATGGCCGGTAATCCAATGGGAGGTCATACTTGCCGCTTACCAGGACCGGTATCCGTTCGCCTGACTTGCTAGGACGCAAATCCCATTGCGCCTTGCAACCGGGGCAGCTCGCGACAAAACAATCGCTATCCCGGATTTCCAGTCCACCTGATTCGCCGCAGATTGGGCAGGTCGACAGCGCTGTGAGGCGTCGCTGTGCCGTAGAGAGTGTTTGTTGAAAGTGGAGAATGCACTGTGCATTTGTTTCCGCCCACTGGATACGTTCGCTCAACTGTTTTTTTTGCCGATTGAGATTGGCCATCTCCCGACGGTCCCCACGCGACGCTCGCAATCGCTGGTCGACTTGATTGCGTTCGTCGTGCAAGCGATCACGCTCCGATCTGGCTTGCTGCGCTGCGGTATCAATTCCCAGTGCAGCGATCTCGTAATCGGCCAGAGGCTTGTGCAGCATGTAACCACCATCGGTGGCTGGGCTGATTCGCCCGCTCAAACGCCCTGTCAAGTCAGCAGGCACCTCACCTAAATAAGGCGGGTAGGCCAGCATACGCGGGACGAGCATCGCCCAACGGAGCAGACGGGAGATCCGTTCGACGCTATCCAATTTGAGGGGAGAGACGCGAAGCACATCAAGCGCACCTCGAACCGTGGGAAACGGGAGATCGACGACCCCAGCGAAGGCATCGCCGATGGTTGAGCCGGGAACTGCTGGGGTCAGGATCACCGTCCAGTCATCTCGGTTGGCAACGGCCTCTATAATGTCAGCAGTCAGCTCGATCAGATTCGCCGGCTTCGTCCTTGCCATCGCATGGAGTAAGGGCACGAACCGGATTCGTGGCTGGTCGCCATCCAGAAGCCTGATACCGTCCCACTGCCAGGTCAGGCGATAGCCTCCCTGGAGTTTAATGTCGCAGCCTGGTGCCAATTGTCGCTCAAGATCTTCATCGAAGAGTTCACAGCAAAGCTGTCGGAGACCGCGCACGATGAGCAGCAGACACCAGACATCGAACCCCCGGATCAAACGCTGGTGGCGCCGATATAACTGGCTCGGCGAGAGGGGGGGCTGTGCATGATGACGGGACCATTCATCCCACAGTCTGGCAACCCCTCGGTAATGATCGTGGTTGCTGAACAGGTTGGTCATACGCAGACCGGGCGGAACCTGCGCACGGTTAGGGATGGCGCGGTAGAGCGGCGAGTCCATCAGACCGAGCACGCGGTACAGAAGGTTTTCGAGGCGTTTCCGTGTCTGCTCTGCCAGGGTTTGTTGTGCCGTTGCGTCCGATGCTCCGCCCCAGATCTGATAGAGCCGCTGGCTCCGGCGCCAGTTAGCGTCGCCAGACACTGTATGTTTATTGACCTCGCCCAAAACGTCATTGAGGATGCGCTGGACGTCGCTTAAGCGCCCTCGTAGCCAGATAGCCAACGCATCGATCAGTCGCACGGCCACCCGGTTCTCATAGAGATCCCACTGCTCTTCTCGGACTTGGGCCAACACATGGCTCGGCTGGACGCCTGTCAACTTGCGTTGAGCCCAATCCACTGTATGAGAGGCGAGTCGAACATAGACGTTGCGATCGAAGCGCCGCGCCCGTGCAGTGATTAGCCGCTCCGGCTCCAGGCGAATATGGGTCTGAGGCCGACCGCAGACCTCCGTAAGGTGACCGAGGTCACGCTCAATGGCTATCTCTAGGGGGTGGGATTTGATGGCATCGCCTAGACCGGGAGCGATCGGGGAGCGATCGCTCCAGTGGAGCCAGTTGCCTGCAACGCCCTCGTCCTCCCCCAGCAGGAGTGTGCCAAAGCTCAGGAATGCGTCATTATTCTGCGTATCGGGCAGACCGTCGCTAAGGAAATCCCCATGAGACTCAGGCTCCCCATCGCTCCGAATCAGCCGCCACTGTCCGGATGTATTAGGGACCAGGCAATCGCCGGCGGTCACTTCGACACCGTTAAGATGGGCTGTGGAGGCTTCCAGGTCCAAGTGCCAGCGCCCCAGCAGAATTAGACTTCTCGCCGTAGTGTCGAGTAACCGCCCAGAGAGTCGGTCTAAAACCCTCACTGATTCTCCCCAGATTCAATCCCGAATCGAGCTAGTTCAACACGCAGGATCTCTATAGATTTAGTCGGTTGCGAGTTGTTGCAAAGCAACGACCAGTCCTTCTGAATCTGGTTCATCAGGTGCTCCAGACGCTTCTGCTGATTGTCGTGACGATTCCTAAGCTGGCGCAGCAGGCGCATGGCCAGAATGTGATCCGCCGCCTCGCCCAATGCGCCACCGGCGGCAACGACTACCGGACAGTAGCGTTTGAGCTGATCCTCAAGCCGAGGCCCCCACCCGATTTTGAAGTCGTTCTTCAATGGGTCGCGAACACAATTGTTCAAGAATTCCGAGACCTGTTGAGCGTCCTTCCCATGGTCTTGTTGCGCTTTCAAAAAGAACCGTTGTAAAGCTTCGTAGGAGAGTGGTTTGCGAGGACTTGGCGGCTTCACGTCAAAAGGCTTGGGCGTGTCAGAAAACTCCATCACCAGAGATCGATCATAAGTCTTTGGGGCAAAATCCTTGGTCGTCTCATCATGATTGGCGGTACCAACAAACCAGACGTTCTTGGGTATCCGGAGTGATTTCCCATTGTCGAATAATAACGGCGCCTGGTCGACTCGGTGGGGCATCAACTCGATGGAACGCTTGTCAATCGACTGCTCTAGGGTTGAAAGCATGTCCGAGAAGTACTGTTCTGGGTAGGAGAGATTCATTTCGTCGAGCACGATGAGGTGGATGCCATCACTCCAGCAAGGTGTAGCCGCCCGATACAGTGCCCGCAGAAACTTCTGCTCGTAGAAGCGTTTTTCAAAGGCGTTGTAGTGGCCGACCAGATCCTGTGGGTCGCGCCAGCCGGCTTGGACTTGAACAAGGTTGTCCTCATCGAATGGACTGCCGATTGCCCGAGCAAAGGCCACCGGCAAGCTCGTTTTGCCGGTGCCGCTGATCCCTTGCAGCAAGATCAGCCGGCCCATGGCGAGACCACCGAGGAAACAGCGTAGATCGGCCAGACTGTAGTAGAGGTTTTTTTCTGGATCCTGGGGGTTATAAGCGATCCGCTGTTGGAGGTCGTTGACGAAAGACTTCAGGTTCCTGATATTTGAGGACATCTCCGCGACTGGCTGGTATTCCGCCGCGTCGAGTTCACTGCAAGCTTGGAACGGATTTTTGGCTTCATCGCGGCCAATTAATTGATCCACCTCCGTGCGCAGTTCATCGCGGGCCTGCTGAAGCACCGCGACACGGGCCTCGGCAGCGATCTTCTGATCGCGCAACATCTCAAGCTCGGTGGCCGCAATTTTATGTCGGGCCAGCATCCCCTCGGCATCGCTGACCTGACGCAACAGTACAATGCGATCAGCCTGCCAATTGGCGCGTTCCTCCTGCAATGCACGTAGACGTTCAGCGGCCTGAGCATCGGGGCGAGCCGCAAGATCGGCCTGAAGTCGGTCATTCTCCTCACGCAACCGTTCCAGTTCCTGGAGCACCTGCTCCGGACTGCGCTGACCGAAGCGACGATCCGACTCCTCACGCTGACGTAATTTCTGCTCCAAGGTGTCACGGTCTAAGCAGGCTTGGTCAAGTCGGTCTCGCAAAGCTTGGCGCTGATGTGTAAATGCCTCAGCCTCCCGAGCCAGCCGTTGGCTCACCCGCTCATCGAGGCCAGCACGATCCTCTTTGTGCTCATCTTCGCTGCGTTGCAGCAGGCGTTCTCGCTTGTCCAGCGCGCGACGCTCTTCCCACAGAGTATTCTGTTGTTCGGCCAACTCCTGTTCGCGTTGACGCACCGCTTCTTCAATCTCCGCCCGCAGTCGCTCGGACTCAGCCTGCCGCTCGCACAGCCAGTCTGCCCGTTGGGTGGAAATCGAACGCTCAGTGTCAGCGAGTTGGTCGCGCAGGCTCGCGACCGCTTGGTCCATCGCGGCAAGAGATGCCTTGCGCTCATTGATGAACCCCGTCTCAGCATTGATTTCGCGGGCCTTGATGGCGGCCTCCCGCTTCACCAGCATCTCTTCCTGGATGTGTAGTGCCTGCTCGCGGGGCTCCAGGGATTCGAGCCGGCGCAGGTAATCGATTTCTTGATCCGAAAATTGAGTCCGATCCTCCCGAAGCTTTGCGGTTGCCTCGTGCAATTTTGTTTTTTCCGCTTCGAGCGATAAAAGGGACTTCTGTGCCTCGCCCTCCCGTGCAAGCGCTCGTTTCTCGGCACTCTCGTAATTGGCGCGCGTTTCCTTGACGATGGTCCAAAAGCGTTCGAGGCTGGCGTCTGGCGGGGCTGGCGCGTCGGGAACAGTCACCTGCTCCGTAGGGGGTATCTTGTTCTGCGAATCAACCAAGGCGTCAGTCAACGCACTTTGCAGATTATTGGGTGTTGCGGCTTGCGTTGGGGTACGTGCCGCTGGAGGCGTGTTGTGTGTGCTGCGGTTGTTCTTATTTTTTCCTTTTTTCATTCCGACTCAAACTCTGTGATGGGGCATACCGGCAGTCCCAGTAAACTTCCAACGATACTCAGGGTCTTGTCCACGGACGCATTGACATCTGCTGCGTTCAAGACCTGATTCGTTCCATAATGCGAGGCACCGCCAGCGAGCTTCGCCATGGCATCGACCAGCTCCAATAATTCTGGTGATGAAGCGGCTATGCCGTGAAGCGGATGCTTCGGATTGTCCTGTGCGCCCAGCAATGTCGCGAGAACCAGCGGCCGTAGACGAGCGCTGTCCTTGTAGTCTGTCACTGAACGGATTTGATTCCGTGGGACATGCAGAAGTGCTTGTGGAATATTCGTGAAACCGAGGTCCCTGGCAGCCGAGCGGTAGCGAGCTGCTCGTGTCTCTTTGTCCTCGGGTACCCGTTTCCAGATTCCATTCAGGGGGTACGTCTCTCTTAATTCTGCAAACAGACCCTCAAGCACCTTTCGGCACTCGCTCAGGACGTTGTCGCAGTGACGCGCATCAGCAAAGGCATCAAGTTCCTGAACCTCCAGCCAAGCATCGAGCATGCGCACTAATGATTCGTGGAGCGGGTGCAAGCGAATATTCAGTGTCAAGATGCGATCCAAACGCAGTTGCGCATCCGACAGCCGTTGACGCGCACGTCGTTGATAGTCCGCGAAGCTGTTGTCAATCATCGTCCGCCCGATTACCCGATCAATTTGCTGAGCAAGGCGCGGTTGTTGGTCCGCTACATCGACAATCAGGCGACGCAAATCCAGGCTGTTCTCGCGACCGAAGAAATCGCAGACATGCCAATCAATCTCCTGATCGGAGCCTTCCTGGGGGACATAGAGGAAAGTGGCTAAAAAAACCGGATGAGCCTGTGCCTCGATATCGACGATGCGCCTAAGATCCACTCGTTTCGGATCAATAAGATCTCGATCGTCTTCGTCCCAGAAACGCGAACGTCTCGTCCTCTCCAGACGCTTGGCGATCCGCCGCTGCTCGTTTGCCGCGCGCAGAATTTCCCTGGCTTCCGGCATCTTGGGTGAAATATCGTTGGACGGTAACTGCATGAAAGCATGCTGGGTCCAGGGTTTGCCGGTGGTACCGAACTCCAGATCCGGATAGCCCTGGTCGTTGATCGCGGTGACGGCTGGGGACAGATCACGGGCGATGAATGGCCACAGGCTCTCTCGCCAAGGATCGCGAAAAACCCAGGCCGGGACCAGATGTAATGCGGTATCCCGCTCATCGTCGAGCAGTTCACGCCCTCGATGGGTAAGGGTGGCTGTTCTATCCAGGTAGCCACTGCCATGAAGGTCAGCGACGATGAAGGCCGCGAGCTCATGTTGGATACCAAGGTGGATTGCCAGCTCTTTAGCAGTGAGTCGACTGGCGGCAAAAATACCCAGAACCGCCAGAGCCAGCGGGTTCAGGGGCCGATCACTTGCTTCAGGGGCAATGACCCGATGTGCCCAGGCCGGCCAGAGCAGATAGATACGGTCTTTCCGCGGACCGGGATTCGCGTGAGCGCGTGGTTCATACCAGAGAACCTGGGTTTCAGTGTCGAATAATGCGTCCATGAACACCCTCCTCGCAGAGCTTGGCAAATGCCGCCAGAGCAGCCACGGACTGTTCCGCCTCCTCACCGCGCGCCATGTCGACATCACCGACAACAATCAGCAGGCGTTGCTGACGACTCATGGCGACACACAGCCTGTTTTCGAGCAATAGGAAGCCATAGCGTTTGCGTCGGGTGTCCTCGTCCTTGACTTCGGTGCGATTGGAACGCGTCAGCGATAGCAGCACTACGTCGAATTCCTTACCTTGAAAGGCATCGACGGTGCCAACCCGTAGCCGCTCACGTTTGTCGAGCGTTTGCGACCACTGATCGCGGATACGGTAGCCAACTTCAGGGTCTGGCTCGCTTAGCCCACAGTCAGCCATGGACTTTAAAATGGCGTCGCGCTGGGCGGCATAGAAAGTGATCACACCGACGGAAAGCTCCGGACTCTTCGTCAGGATAGATTGCGCTTCTCGCACCACTCGATCAGCTTCAACCTGGCGGCGCTTACTTCGCCCACGATCCTCCAGGCCGTGCTCTTTCGGAACCTGAATCCAGGCGGCGACTAGGCCGGCGAGCGAGGTTTGATCGGATAAAACCACCTGGTGGGCAAATTCATCGGGCTCGCGTCCGGAAACGAATGCCTCACCATGACGGGCGTAGAATTGGTCGCTGACGAAGGTGCCGAGCACGGGATGCATCCGGTACTGGGTATCCAGCGTGACGGTACGCTTGATCCCATCACGCTGCTCGCGCTCGCGCAATTCGCGGAACAGGCGCTCGAATAAACTGCGCTGCAAGGCATCCTGCATGGAGGCGTCGGTCTTGGCGCTGAGCGTTTGCTCCACATCCGGTTCCAGCATGTGTGGGAGCTGGCGGTGATCCCCAACCAGGACGATACGACGCTCAGCGCGTTCCATCGGGATCAGTAGATCCAGCGGGTTGGCTCGTGCGGCTTCGTCAACGATGACCGTGCGAAAGACCATGTCATCTCCGGACTTGGCCTTGGTCATGTCATTGCCGACGGACTGCTGACAGGTGGCGGCTAGCACCATCGAGTAATGTCCAATGGTCTCGCGGATGCCGTCCGGATCCTGTTCCAGAACCTCCAGCCAGGAATTGACAGCGATGTCGACCCCTACCGGCAAGGTTTTAGCGCGTGCGGTGAGGGTATCGACGACCTCTCCGCAAAGATCAGATACGTCAGCATGGATCGGACGCAGCAACATCTGCACCCCCGCATCCAGTAGACGGTCGATGAGTGTATTGCGCACACGGGACAGGTTGTCCAACAGATCCTGCGTAGGCAGCTCGTCCGGGTCGAGATCCGCGGCCTGTTTCAGGATGGCGTGGATCTCATCGTCGATTTCGAACCCATCAAGCTTCTTTAAGCGCCGCAGAACCTTGGATGCAGCCGCTGGTCCATCATCCGAGAATGGGATCGCTTCGGTTCGTATGCCGCGCAAGGCCTTGAGTGCGTCGGCCCGATTTTCGTCGGCCAGTGACAGTCCAGCATCCGGCGTGCGTAATTGCCTGCTGAGGTCGTCAATGCGATCCTTGATTTGCATGGGCAGCAGCTCATCAGCCAGATCACGGATCTGATTCAAGAGCACCAATGACGCATCCTTTGGTCCAGGCGCCTCGATATGACGGATGGCCAGGCGTCGGATCTCTTCCAGCGTCCGGTGGATCGAGTATTCACCGCCGCGTTCCGCACGCGCTGCGCGAACCCGTTCAGCCGTCTCCCGTGCCCAGGTATCCAGCCAGACCCCACCGTCTTCCGCCCCCCTGCGGTGACCGATTTTGATTGCCGGCAGCCCAAGCACCCGAGTAGCCGCCGCCGCGTTTTCCACTGCGTCATGCTGATAGCTGGTGAGCAGGGTATTGCCGGCAAAACCGTTGCCGTCTGCGCCCTCGTCTGGATCTGCGAGGCGCGCCTGTAGCGCCGCGATCACCCGAGTCTTGCCGGTTCCTGGCGGCCCCTGGATCAGCGCAATATCCGGGGTATTCAACGCCACGTCCAGTGCGCTGCGCTGGCGGTCGGTCGGGTTCGGCAGCATCTCCCGGACTGCGGCACCAAAAGGCTCGCGGTGGCGAACCGTCCGTGCGAAAAAAGGTGCGCCTTCGATCATGAGCCCAAGCTGAGGCATCGGATTCGTACAACTACGGATCCGTTCCCAGGCTTTACGTCGACGATCGATGCGTGTCTTATCGCCTGCGAGGCTGACAAACAGGTAGCCGGTCTTGGGCGGAATGCGGTCTTCCTGTGCTCTGGATGGGCGCAGATCAATCTGATGTGCATTTCCTGGCAAGGAAGGTGAGCCAGTGAACGGCTTGTTATGGGTTACGCCCTGGTCAAGGGTCTCCGCATTGCCCAAGATTGCAGGCGGAATCTCCTCGCCGGCTTCGAGTTGAACATCCACCTGATCGCCAGCCAAGGCGGCAATTCGCGCTCGCAAGGTTTGCGCGTCAAGATTGCTATCATCGAGCTGAAAACGCCAAGCACCCGAAGCGAGTTGCTCGCACTTGTGGTAGCGCAGCCATCCCAACTCGTGGGCGGTATTTAGAATCGTCTCTTGTTCCAGCTCGTTATATTCGTTCCAAAGACGCAGGTAGCTATTGGCTTGGTGGGCGCGAGCCTCAATTTCGGTACGCGCGGTGCCGCGAAACTCGCCAGCGGTCGTTAGATCACAGAAACCGATGTCACCGGTCACCAAATAGATTGGCCGAGCATCGCTGCCAGTTTCGGTGCGCTTGACCGTCACGACACGAGTCACTCGTAAGCGGTTGTCGGGACCGCTGACGACATCCACACCGAAACCCTTGCCATAGAGCCGAAACGCGACCTCGCGTCCCACCCCCGCGTCCGGACTGCCGGCTAGCAACGCGCGAACCGGACCTCCGACCCCCTGCGGATGCACCAAGATGTACTCGCCGAGCCACTTAATCAGACTCTCTACCGAATTCAACTGTTTGCGTCGGCGGCGCATGTCATCGACGACCCGGTCGTCGATACCGATCTGTACCGGCTCACTCCAGTGGTGCGCTCCGGCAAATTCGTGGAGGGGGGTAGTCGGTTAGTGCCTCCTGTCGCAAGATGTGGGGGTGAATCCTACTGACCAATCCATATACCCGACCTTGGTGGCAGGGCGCGACTACCCGCGCAGTTACCGTGAGTTTGTCGAAATGTTCCCAGACGACCCG
>NZ_CAIPNF010000270.1 GCF_903866365.1 uncultured Thiocystis sp. | reverse complement strand
CCCGCGATGGCGACGGTTACGGCGCGGCATCGCCGGCTCATTTTAAATGAGTAGCGGAATATGGTTACACGTATTTTTTAGATCATAAAATGCGGCGTTTGTCAATGCGTAAGTCCTGTGGCAGATCTGCTCGGCGCTGAAATCGCCCGGGTTCCCCGAGCGCGGCCGGTCGGACAACAGTTCCTCGATCGCGGCGCGCAGACGCTTGGGCTGGCCCGCCAGCGCGGCGAGCGGCGCCTGGGCGTCCGCCCAGCGCCGCCGCCACTGCCCGACCCCGTCTTCACCGAGGCCCACCAGCGCTTGCGCAATCGCGCTGTTGTGCTCGCCGTCGGCGGCGCGCAGCACGATCCGCGCGCGCCGCACCAGGCTGTGAGCGGTTTCGCGGCTGCGGGAGAGCCCTTCGAGCAGGGTGCGTTGCTCGTCGGTCAGTTCAATCAAAGGGGCTGGACGGGCCATGATCTGTCTGTCCTCTGAAGGCAGTGGGGAGCAGCGCGCCATTATCCATTATCCAGGAAAGTTCAAGCGTTTTGTACTACGCCCTGCGCAAACAGACCGTCGAGCCAGTCTTCGGCATCATCAAATCGGTGATGGGATTTCGTCAGTTTCTCACGCGCGGTCCTTGCCACCTATCGGTTTCTCCGAACCATCAGAAACGCGCGCTCGGAGCTGCGTAGCCAGGCCATCCTGGCCTGGTTTTCCTGGGCTGGAAGCCCTGGCTACGCACAACTGATAGGTGGTGAGCGCGCGGTCTGGACAACGTGCGCAACGAGTGGACCCTGGTTTGCCTGGCGTAGAACCTCAAACGCATGGCCGTCTTGCGCCCGCAGTAAGGGAAATTCGCAGGAAAAGTGCCTTTTTGCCGAAAAAAGGCGATTTTCGAGGAAAATCGCCTTTGATTGTCTTTTTCAGCCAATCCGAACGCTCAAGTCCGACAGGCTGCTAGTTTCCGGGCTGTCACCCCCGATTGCTGCTGAGGCAGCAACCGGCGGAGCATCGGCGCGGCGGTCAAGCGTAGTAACAGAAAATCCTCGACAGGATGAATGGTTGTTACTACAATAATCTGCATGAAGATCGCCTTCGATCCTGCCAAAGACCGCGCCAACCTCGCCAAACACGGGGTGTCGCTGGCACTGGCGGCAGCGTTCGAGTGGGACACGGCGCTGATCTGGACCGATGACCGCGAGGATTACGGCGAAGACCGCCAGCGCGCGTTGGTGCTGCATGGCGTGCGCCTGTATTTCGTCGCCTTCGTGGATCGAGAGGACGGTCGGCGCATCATCAGCCTGCGTAAAGCCACTAACCAGGAGCAAGCACGCTATGTCCAAGACGTTTTTAACGGCCCGTAACGGCCGCAAAATCTTGCTCAATTCGCCGGAGGAAGATGCGGCCATTACTGCCGCAGCCCTGTCCGACCCAGACGCGCAGCCCTTGACCGAGGAAGAATGGGAGCGCATCAAGCCCCGGTTGCGCGTGGGTCGTCCGCCCGCGTCGATCCGCAAGGTCTCGACTACCATCCGCTTCGACGCCGATCTGCTGGACGCGCTGAAGGCCAGCGGCCCCGGCTGGCAGACGCGCGTTAATGACGCGCTGAGAAAGGCGTTCATCCAGTCGCCAGGGGCATAGGCCCGGCAGGCGCGAAGCGTCAAGGTTGTTGATTTCTGGTCAACACGGTTAAGCGCGGCGAAGATGGCAACGTGAAAGCCGTTTCCATCCTGTCGTACCGCCAACGCCTGGCCGACACGCTGATCAAAGAGGTGCGCGTTTGGCGCTTGCCGGCCCCCGTCGCCGGGTGCGCGCATCCCCAACAAGTACCTGCTGACGCTGGTGAGCGATGATCGGTGCGTGTTGCGCGACGACAACGAACGCGGGAAAGTTGATCACGACCAGGAGTCCGCGCTGACCTTCCTGTCGATGCCGGAACTCCTGATCGACTTCGACCGCAACATCCAACGCTGGAGAGATGTTTATGAGCACCCTGATCATTGACGTGGCAAGCGAGGACGAGGCGCTCGCCCAAGCCATCGCCGCCATCGAGCGCAATGAGCCGCAGCCGCCGCGATACCTGTCCTGCTCACAGGAAGATCTGCTCGACACGCTCACCGGCAACCGCTTCGCGCTGCTCAAGGCGCTGGCGGGCGCCGGACCCCTCGGGGTGCGCGAACCGGCGCGCCGGACCGGGCGTGATGTGCGTGTGGTCCATGCTGACGCTAAGGAACGGTTCACTTCCAAGTAACTTTCTCCATCTAGCTGTTTTGAAAGGAATATTGATGTGAGGAAATGATGACAGATGGGCGTGGATCGTGGCGTTTGCGGTGAGGAAACGGCCGTTGCGGTCATCGCCAGCGTGATCGCGCCGGCAAGGATGGGGAGTCGAAGAAAATCGGGATGATGACTGGGTGATCAGCAATTCCCGGTGAAATCTTATTCGGCACGTGATTATTTCTACTTTGTTACCTTTAAGAAACATTTAAGTATTTAATTTTTATGGAAATAAATAGAAATACACATAAACAATGGGGCTCTAGTAGACTTCTGAATGCCTGGAATCACCCAAAAACCACCAATAT
>NZ_CAIPNF010000269.1 GCF_903866365.1 uncultured Thiocystis sp. | reverse complement strand
GATTGCCACCCGCTATGACAAGCTGGCCCGCAATTTCCTGGCGGGAGTCCATTTGGCTGCGGTCAGCATCCTGCTCACATGATGGAAAGGCTCTGGATCTCAGTGCTAATCCCACACAACATGAATTGATGACACGCCCTAAGTTAAGCTGCGCATTGAAACAATATCCCCCGCTTGTGTCAAGTGTTGAGCCGCACGGGGGTGGGACCAGAAGTGATGCGTGCTACTCGGTTGTCATGCCGCTTGCTTGATCACGTCTTGCCAGTACGGCTCCCATTGGTCATTGACCCGGTTCAGTCGCAGGGCGAGCATCGCCTCGGCCTGCTCGATTCTCCACCACGCGCCGGGGCGTTTCAGGCGCTGCTGGACGACGTAACGATGTGCACTCTCGATCTCGCCGGAGCCGATCGGCAATCCCTGCTCACGCGCACCCTGGTCATTGAGCTGGTGGCGACGGTTGCTGAAATAACGCTGCGCGGCGCGCACCGGAGCGTCCAGGTCGGCGACCGTGTCGGGCTCGACATGCAGCGCTAGCGCGGCCAACACGGCCTCGTGCTGATTGGCCTTAAGCCGTGCTTTTTGCGTGTTGAGCCAAAGCCTTGGATCAGGCGCACAGACCTTGGACGCAGCGGCCAGATAGTCACACGCATGGTAGAAATCGACCAGAAACTGGCCTTGTTGACCGAATTTCTCTTCGATTTGATCGGCGATCCAGGTCGCCCCGTCGCCGACGCTAGGCACCCGCGTATCCTTCCCGAAACCCGCGCGTAGGGCGCAGTCAAAGAGTGCCTCCCCCCGCCCTCTCGACACCACCCTGGAGGGTTCCGCCATCACAGGGTGTCGCACGGCCCAACGCGTGAGCCAGGCACAACTTAGCCTCTTTCCACGCCACGCTTTTCCCGCCGCGTTGGTCCGGCTGCGCAGGATCGGGGGTGACAATCGGCACCATCCCGCCATCGGTTTCCGCCACCACCCAGGGCACGCCCGGCTCGCTGGGCCAAGCCTCGTTCAACACCGGCACCTCGTACATCGTCTGCGCATGTCCCTCGACGAGTTGACGGATCCGCTCCACGGGCAGCGTGAACCCATCATGCTCCTCAAGCTTCTTGGCGGCTTGCCGAAACGCGACATCGGCGCCGAAGTCCGTGATCACCCGTGGCAGCGGCTGCGAACAACACCGATTCCTCACCGGCGCACTGAGCGAAAAACACCGCTGCGTGCGCGTCCCCTGACGCCACAGCGTCTCCTCCACCTCGATCAAGCCGAACGTGCTGTACCAGCAAAGTTTTTTTACCCCCGCTACGCCCCTCGCCGGTCTCCGCCGCCGTCACTGACGTCTGCTCCACTTTTGCCGCTCGGCCCAGGCTTGTAGGCTTTCTTGCCCCAGGCGCCGGATTTCCTCAATCACCCGACGTTCCGCCGCATCGGCTCGGGCGAGGTCACCCTCGGCATCTTCCACGACCGCCAGGAGATGGCCGATACGCTGCTTCAGCTGCGGGTAGCGCTTAAGGGCTTGCATCAGTGCTTCGTCGGTTTGCTCAAACATGATCAGGGATGCCTCGGCGCAGAACGGGGGAAAACCCAAGTTTAGCCTCATGCATCAGTTCTGGTCGCACCCCGCTTCGCTCGGACGATCTAACCTTATTCGTTGGACCTTGGTGAGCACACGCCTCAACGTGGTTGGATCGTCAAGGTCGGCATAGTGCAAAAAAAGCCTTTGGTTGTAGATGGCCGGATCGGCGTAGAGGTGCGCGAGCCGGCTCCGTTCAAGCGAACTGGTGCGGCGAACCGCGCCATGCACCTCGTAGCCCTGCTCTAGGAGCAGTTCGCTCAAATAGGAGCCATCCTGCCCGGTGATGCCGGTGATAAATGCTTTTGGGGGGTAGTCGGTTAGTGCCTCCTGTCGCAAGATGTGGGGGTGAATCCTACTGACCAATCCATATACCCGACCTTGGTGGCAGGGCGCGACTACCCGCGCAGTT
>NZ_CAIPNF010000268.1 GCF_903866365.1 uncultured Thiocystis sp. | reverse complement strand
GGTTGGTTATCGTTTGTATGCTTAAAAATCAAAGGCTTGCGTTTTTTGCGCCGATTGCCATAGGGGCGATGCTTTTTGGTGAGGCGCGCCTATTCTACTGTTTTTAAAGAAATATATTATCTACTGAGATCCTAGAGAGCCCACTTTTCTCGCTGGATCCGCCGTCTGCGCCGTTGGTCGATCAATCTCGCCCTGCTCCTGCTGAGCAAACGCAGGGTGTGGAATCGCCAAGGCATTGCTGCACTTTGCGCTGGCCCTTGCCCGCCGAACCGCCACGGAGATCGGCTGTGTTGGCGTCGTGGTCGATGCCAAATCTGAAGCGCGGGCGCTCTATATCTTGCAGCCGGTCCCATCAAGCGCCGCACCACCACATAAAAGATCGGCACGAACAGCACCCCGAGCAGCGTCGCCCCGACCATCCCGCCCATAACCCCGGTGCCGATGGCATGACGGCTGTTGGCGACGGCGACAGTGCGACGAGGTCGACATTCAACCATCCTCATGATTTTACGCGCCCTCATCAAACGCACTAAACTACGTTTTCATCCGTCATCCCAGGATTCGCCATGTTCGACGCCAGCTCCAGCGATCTCGCTACCCTTGATCGCACCCTGGAACCCCTGCTGGCGCGCGCCCGCGAGCGGTCGGCCGACACCGAGCAACTGGCGATGGATGCCACGCGCCTGCTGTCGGTGCGCCCCGAACAATTGGGGATCGTCGCCAATCAGCCCTTTTTCAAGCGGGCCTGGCGCGGCCTGACCGGGCAGACCCTGGACCAGATGGCCGCCTCGCAAAACCCGTTGTTCGAGATGCAGCGGCTCGGCTGGCGCTATCTGCAACTGCTCAACGAACGCGATTTGATGCTCGCGCATACCATGATCGCGGTGAAGAACAATCTGCTGACCCTGGCGGTCAAGGAGACCGAGACCCGCCAGATGCTGACCGCGATGGCTAACCGCATCGCCGACCGCTTCGTGGCGCTGGAAGAGCGGGTCGAGACCATCGAGATTCAGCAGAACCTCCACGCTTGGCTGCTGACCCTGGAGACCTACGATTATCCGGATCGCTACCCCGCCAAGCTGCGGATGCTGCGGGTCATTCAGGACTTCTTCACGCTCAAATCGGCGGCCTGGAGCCTCACCGAAATCAAATATCTGCAAAAGGCGCTCAAGGAGGTCGATCTGCCCTGGCGCGAGGAAATCACGCTCGCCGATTTTATCGAGGGACTCATCGACGAGATCGACGATCAGGGCTTCGAGGTCTATGCGCGGCTGGTCGAATTGAGCGGCCCCCAGGGGCGGGTCGAGCATCGTTTCATCCTGGACAACATCTCCGCGCCCAGTCATAAGGCACTCTACAAGATCGCGGAAAGTTACGCCCCCAGTTGCGACACCATCGATCTGCTGGTCGATCATCTGGCGGTCAGCCGCCGGGATGCACTGAAGCGGGTGCTGCGCGGATTCATCGAAAAAGAGGGGATCGATACCAGCGTCACCGTCACGCTGCGCGATCTGGCGGTTGAATTGCTGGGTTGTCATGGGTTGGTGTTGGGGTTGCTGGGGGCGGTCGGTGAGCCGACGAAAACGGATGCCGGGGCTGACGGGGCTCGACAATCCGCCTCAACGAATCATCAGGAGAACACGACGACAGCGGATCAGGAAAAACAAACGCCGCAAATCAACCAGAATCGTTATCGCGATTTGAACGATGGTACCGTGCTGGATACCGAAACCGGGTTGCAATGGATGCGCTGTGCGTTGGGGCAGGATTCTGGGGACGGAAAGACCTGCCGCAGAAAAGAAGGAAGTCAGCTCAACTGGTACGAAGCGCAAGAGGCAGCCAAGCAATTAAATTTCCGTGGCTATGCTGGATATCGGGACTGGCGGGTGCCAAGTCTGGAAGAACTGAAAACCATCGTCGTCGAAGGAACTCGCCCATCCATTGATCACAAAGCCTTTTTAGGAACGCTAGAGCGTCATTTTTGGTCGAGTTCAGCAGATACTAATTCAGGCAATGCGCGGTATGTCTATTTTGGTACAGGGAAGTCCGGATCTTTCAATCAAATCAATGGCAACTTCTGTGTGCGCCTTGTACGCGGCTAATCGTCACTTCGACTCATACGACCCTGCCCTTGCAAACAGCAAGGGATAGATTCAATCACTCGCCATGCGCCACGACCCCGGCTACAAACTGCTCTTCTCCCATGCCCAAATGGTCGAGGATCTGCTGAGCGGATTCATTTCCGAGGACTGGGTCCAGGGTCTGGATTTCACGACCCTGGAAAAGGTCAGCGCCAGCCAGATTACGGATGACCTGCGCGAGCGTCACAACGATCTGATCTGGCGGGTGCGCTGGCACTCCCCGAACGCGCCGCCACGCTGGCTGTATCTCTATCTGATGCTGGAGTTTCAGTCATCTGTCGATCACTGGATGGCGGTGCGCATCCTCACCTATGTCGGTTTGCTGTATCAGGATCTGATCCGGCAGGGTCAGCTTGGAGCGGACGGGAAACTACCGCCGGTGGTGCCGATCCTGCTCTACAACGGACGCCCCGCTTGGACAGCGCCCTGTGACCTGGATGCCTTGGTGGAACAGGCTCCGGGTCTGGAAGGCTACCGCCCACGGATCCGCTATTTTCTGTTGGACGAGCAACATTACGATGAAGCCCGTCTGACCGGGCTGCGCGGACTGAGCGCCGCCCTGTTTCGCCTGGAGCGCAGTCAAACCCCCGAGGCGATGGTCGAGGTGCTGACCCTGCTGGTCGGTTGGCTCGACGCGCCGGGTAACGGCCCACTGCGGCAGGCATTCACCGAGTTTCTGCGCCTGGTGTTGCTGCCAGCCCGGTTGCCGGGTGTCGAACTGCCGATCATGCACGAATTGAGCGAGGTACGCGCCATGTTAAGCGAGCGAGTGCAAGAGTGGACCGAACAATGGAAACAGCAGGGACTTGAGCGGGGATTGCAAGAGGGGCGGCAACAGGGGCTTGAACAGGGATTGCAGGAGGGGCGGCAACAGGGGCGTCAGGAGGGACGGCAAGAGGGACGGCAAGAGGGACGGCAAGAGGGACGGCAAGAGGGACGGCAAGAGGGACGGCAAGAGGGACGGCAAGAGGGACGGCAAGAGGGACTCCATGCCGAGCGCACACTGTTATCCCGCCAGGCGAGACGCCGTTTTGGTCCAGCCATCGCCGCCCGCCTGGATGAGCTGACCGCCGCTCTTGATGATCCTGAATCACTCGCCGCCATCGGCGAATGCCTGATCGACTGCGCCAGCGGCGAGGAGTTGATGCGACAGGTCGAACGGATCGCGCACGATCATCGAACCCAATCGTGATGACTGAGGCAATGCTGGATGTTGTTGAGGCACTGAGGATGTTGGAAATGGCTGACGATCACTGAATCCTGTCGCCGCTGGAAATGATCGATCCGAACAAGATGGAGACCCACCGCGATGAAGACGACCGACACGACCGCAACGATGCCGCGGATGACCGGCACCGAGGCCAAGCTGGAATTGATGATCCTGAATGCCGATACCCAGGCCCTGGAATGGACCGACATGGCGACGCTGCTGCATGGACGCGGCGCCTCGCTGGAACTGGTCACCCGGATGCAGGATCTGTGGGAAAAGACCAAGGTGGTCGGCGGCGTCCTGGTGAATATCGGGCGCGTCATCGTGCTGAAGATCTGGGAGTTCATGCGGGCCAATTCCAACATGGTGCTGGGGACCGTGCTCGGCGCGGCACTCGGTGCGCTGGTGAATCTGATTCCCTGGATCGGCCCCCTGCTGGCGCCCATCGCCATGACCATCGGTATCACCCTGGGGATGCTGCACGGACATCGGCTGGACAAGCTCGCCGAGGGTCAGCAGGTCAGCTATTCGATCATCGAGGATCTGATCACCGCTGCAAAACGCTTCTTCCAGTTGTTCGCCGATATTTTTCTGGCGTTGCGCGATGAATATTTCCCCAATGGCTTCCAGTCATGAGCGAGCAACCCGAGAAACCCGGCCTGACCGATTACGTCAAGACCTATCGGAAGACGCAAAAACCCGATGCGGCGACGCTTGCCGGCGCGGCGGGCAGCACGGCGATTGCGGGGACGTTGGGCGGGGTTGCCGCGCCGAGTATCGCCGGTTGGTTTGGGGCCAATATCGTGACCACCTCGGGACTGGGGACCGCCTTAAGCTGGCTTCCGGCGGGATTGGTCAATACGCTTGGCATCCCCGCCGTTGCGACCCTGACCACTCCAGTCGGATGGGTGGCGGGCAGCATCGCCGTGTGCGCGACTCTCGGTTACGGCATCTTCCAACTGGCGCACAGCGGCGGTCGGCAGGACGAACGCCGCCGGGTACTGGGTCAGTCCCTGCGGGCAAAAATTCAGTCATTGCTCCACCGGCGACCGCCCGACATCCAGCAATCGGCGTCACTGACCGATCAAGCGGCTCGGATGGCGCAAGTCGAAGCCCTGTTTCGTGAATTGGGCCAAGAGGGCGCGATCGCCGCCGACAAGGTGGCGTATTTCGTCGACAACCTGAAATCCGGCCGGCTTCCGCTGGCGGATGCGGTCGCTATTCTTCAGGAGTATGGCAAGGAACTTGCCCATCCCACGCTCGATCCGACGGCATCCAATCCCGATGCCGCGCTGCAACAAGCCGCCTCCGCCCGCGCCCTGACCGTCATGCACAAGGGTGTCACGGACGATCCCGACCAGCCGGGCAATGCCTTTCTGGAACAGATGCAAAAGCGTTTCGGCATTGGCCGTGAACGTGCATTGGAACTCTACCGCGACGCACCGCGCGATCCCGATCCAGGCACCACCGCCAAGCAACTGGCGGAGCTGTTCGACCGCGAGGTGATTCAGGGTGCGTTCGCGGCACTGGAGGAGACGTCGCGCAGTCTGCAACAGGGACAGGCGGCCTTTGTCCGGTTTCTGGAGGTGCGACAGACGCTTCAGGCTCAATTCGAGACGCAGGTCGCCCAGATCGACCAGACCGGACAGCAGGCATGGGAGGCGATCAGTCGGCTGTGAACGCGAGGCGTTGGGTGGCGGCATCCGTGCCGCTGCTCCTAGGAGCCTGTCCGACTTAGGTCGGACGTCACGGCGAAGCCGCTCTGAAGGCTGACAATCAAGGTAGCTTTCTCCTCAATCGGTTATTGAATGACCGTTTTTCACGACATGGACGCCATTTCACGCTGTTTTCATGGAT